>NZ_DATHKG010000029.1:0-75058 GCF_035489435.1 Flavitalea sp. | reverse complement strand
CGGCATCGCACATATGGTACACATGGCTAGTCATGAATATGAACGCAATGGTCTGTTTGCAGAAGGGATACCTTCCAATGATAAGGCTGATGAGAACCTGCTGCTCTATGATTCTCTTGCGCCTCATCTTTCATTGTCGCGCCATTCGCAGCACTACTTCGCCGTGCAGGCCTACTGCGCATTGAGCGGGGCGATGAGCGCAGAAAGCGAACGAACAGCCAGTCGATGCAGCAAAAGCGTGTCGCCCTCACCCGAAAGCACTTATGAACAATACCTGTCTATGTTTCCTTTGTTAGCGCAGGTCAGGCTCGGGCAGTGGAAATCTGTTCTGGAGCAACGACCACCCGACAATAAACTTTCTTACGCCTCTGTATTATTTCATTTCGGGTGGGGGATGGCTTTACTCAATACGGGAAAGACAAATGAAGCGGAACAGCAACTCCGCTTACTAAAGGAACGCCTCACAGATCCGATACTAAAAATCCGGCGTATCCCTTTCAATACGCCGTTGGATGGTGCCAGGATTGCGGAAGGGATATTGGAAGGGGCTATCGCGTTTAAACAAAAAAAAACATTAGCTGCACTGGCGGGTTTCTCACAAGCTACTTCAATAGAAGATCGTCTTATTTATACCGAACCTAGTGACTGGATGTTGCCTGCCCGTCAATATCTTGGAGCATATTTACTACAAGCGGGACAGGCCGCGACTGCCGAAAAAATCTACCGCGAAGATCTGGTATGGAATCCCGGAAACGGTTGGTCATCCCTGGGTTTATATCTGAGCCTGAAAAAGCAAAACAAAAAAACGGAAATGCAATTCTACCGCGATGCATACCTGCGCTCATTTGAAAAGGCAGAGAACATACCATCCGCATCAGCCTTCATTCCATAAAAAGACATGCCACTTGCATCTACTCCATAATTCTTCTATATTGGGCCCTGTTATATATTCACGTCCTGCCGGACATACAATAACCAATATCATTAATGAAATTCTACCTGTCAATATTGACCTTATCATTGTCGACCGTTTCCCCGGCACAGACAACTTTTGATATTGAGAAAAGATTAAAGCTACTGAACAACCACGCTGCCTTTGCGTTCGATACAACGGGATTTTCAAAAATTCCGCCGCTTAAAGACTACTTCTGTGATGATCAAAGTTTTCGTAAATGGGACTCCTACCATGTTGTTGATTTAAATAACGACGGAATTGATGATCTGATCTATTCGGGACCTTGCAGGCCTTATCCGCAAACCGGAATATTTCTGAATGATGGACAGAAATTAAAGCAGATTCATGACTCTCCCGGACAAATAATAGCACTGGAACAAACTACAAAAGGCACAATCATAAACATTCTTAAGGAAGCCTGTTGCTGTGATTATTTCTCAGAGTATACCGCGATAACGATTTACAATGACTCCGGGGTCGATAAAAACGTAATAACCTTCGACGGAAACACTAAAATCACTTTGGATAAGTTGCACGAAACGGAAATAAAAGGCACGCTTCGCAGCAGTCCCAAAATAAATGATATTGTGAAAAAAGACGATTGCTCAGAAGAGACCATAAAAGGAAACCATGTCCGCTACATCAGTAAATTGACAAAGGTTGTTGAATTGACAAGCTCCGGAAAATGGAGGCTGGTTTTCTATCCGGAAAATAAGAAGCAGTCGTGGATCGGATGGATTCGACTCTAATAAAACATTGCTTAAAATTATTTTATTTTTATGACTCGTACAGACCACATTCAAGTCCTGACATCAGCGGCGCTTTTAGCGACCGGGGACCAGATTTTACCTTTGTTTTCGATCATTGAAAAAAATTACGTCCATGATGAGTTAAGAAAACCCCACTTTGTTTCCCTTGGGGCCCGGGAAAACGGTGATGAAGAAACATTCGCAGGTTGGATCAACAGGCTTCGTAGCGAGGATGTATTGAAAGTAAAGTTGTTCAATAGCTCTTTGCAGGATCACGCTTTGCAGGCGCATATACTTGCAGCTTTTGCCGGCCCGTCTGACCTTCTGCTTGAAATTACAACAAAAAGCCAGATCCGTACTTTTGTACTAAACAGCTTTTCTTCGTCTCAGTATGAAATTACACCCGAGCAATTCATTTTACTTCTCGACAGTCAGCCAAATAAAGAAATTGCCTGGTCCAGGGCGGCAACCTTAATACTGGAATCAAATATTCTTAATCAACGCGGAACCTTTCCACAGGCTCAGGCGCCAGTATATCTTTTAACCGAAGAAGGAAGAAAGGTATTTGAGTCTCTCGCTGACAATCTGATCAGTGAAGTACAGATCGAGTCCACAATTCATGAATGTAAATTCATAATACCTGAAGGTATGCAGGATGTATTTATGAAATACGGGCAAATGCCCTATTTTGTTGATAACATCGAGCATGTATATCTGAATCCTTCAGGCGACGTTTCGTCCGGCGATATCCTTTTGTTGGTAGAGTCACAGTTGTTCGAAGAGAAACTCATTTGGGAGAGCCTGAACGCTTCCCTGACGGAATACGCTTATGCAAACATGACTCCTGTTCCTGTGGATCAGTGGCGGAAAAAAATTGAAAAGATGGAACACGACTTGCTACAAAAGATCGTGAATCCCATCTGCCGCTGCATTTGCACATTGTGTGAAGAGCAACACAAAAAACGAATAATTCCGTCAGCGCTTTCAGATAAGTTTGGACCGGATGACCTGGAACTGAAAAGAGCTGCCGCCCGGTCAAAGTCAGAAAATGACAGATGGGTGCCGGAAAGTAAAAAACAACACTGGGAATACTATGCGTTTGAGCAGATTAAAGAAGCACTGCTACCGGATATTCCTGGTGCTGATATGGCGCGTAAAAAATTTATTACCGCTTTGGAAGCCATTAAAACTTTTGCGGCGAAAATCAAATCTCCTTTTGAAGAATCCTTTAACCTGAGCCTTTATATACTCGAAACGGAACAACCTGGTGAGAAATATAATGAAGAGCATTTTGAATTATTGGCGGCGAATTTAATTTCAGCTGGTTTTTCAGAACATGCTGTCGCGAAGCTTCGGGAAGCTCAATGGATCGGAGAACTTTTTAAAATGTTAGGCTGGAGAAAGGTGGATATCTATGGTATGTTAGCAATTGCATTCGCAGATGTATTCGGCGGCATGGGCTCGTGGAATGATCAGCAGGTTGAACAGGATCATGAAAAATATCAGGAATTCTCGGCGACATTATATAGCGCCCTGAGAAATTATTTTGCATCCCTTCTGTCATCTCAGGCAAGTAGATTAAACTAAGATACTGTAAGCCCGGGTTAACATTAATTGCCAGGCACAGCATAGCCCGGATGTGTTTCCGTTTACAGGCAGGAAAGACAGTGCCGAAGGTACCCTCTCTGTTTGATTTTCTGTTTAAAATATAATTGGAAATGCTTTCAATAAAATTGAAAACATTTCCAATTATATTTTAAACGTAGGTAGTTGGCTTATTGTAATTCTCTGTCGAAATAACAGGGGTTGAAATAACAGGATTAAGAAAAATGGGAACTACTTTTTTTCTAAAACTGGCTTACCATGGTATGCCGCTTTTAATTTTTCAATATCAAGTTTTTTCATCGGCATAAAAGCCTGGGTAACCCTGTCCACCTGCTCACGCGTGCCATTAGTCATCATTTCTTCCAAATCGACAGATGAAATCTGCCACGATAATCCATATTTATCTTTCAGCCAACCGCATTGTTCAGAGGAAGGGTCGGCCGATAATTTTTTCCAGTAATAATCTATATCGGCCTGGTCCTCGCAGTTTACCAGCAAAGAGACTGCTTCATTAAAATCATATTTGTGATCGTGTGCACTATCCATTGCCGCCAGCCAGGTATTTTCAAGCATAAAGTCGGCATACATAACTGAGTCTTCTTTATCAGGTGCCTGATCTTTGCCGTAACGAAACAACCCACCCATTTTTGAATTCTTAAATACGGAAAGATAAAAGTTGATCGCTTCCTCTGCTTTGCCTGCCTTGCTACCGACAAACAGAATAGATGGCATTATTGCGGGTCTTGGCTCTCCTTCGGGATCGCTGAGTATCAATTGCCAGGACAAGCCATATTTATCCTGGATCCAGCCATAGCGCTCACTGAAAGGATATTTGTCCAGCGGCATCAGCACCGTGCCGCCTTCCGATAATTTGTTCCAGGCCGTATCTAATTTTTCCCTGGCTTCTTCTTTTGAGCTGGCAGAACCAAATAGGAGCGGATCAAAATTAACAATAAATGATACAGAAGGATTGAACTTAAACAGTGGGCCGGCACTGATAGCCATAAACTCCAGATTCCAGAGTTGGAAACTAACCACTTCGGTGTCACCGGATGGTGTGTCCCGGAGCGTAGTTACATTGCTGATTTTTGAGTCCGGAAAAATCGAAGTATAGAATTTTGCTGCTTCTTTAGCTTGATTATCAAACCACAGATGGGGAATAACTTTTTGCATAATCTTTCATTTAAAGGTTTAAAATGTAGAAATTACCTTAATTCAAAATTCCAGATAGGTTTGGCTCCCATCAGATGCTCAACGAAATAGTTCCATTTCTTCTTGGTAAAATAGTCATTGAACTTCCCGGTATAGCCATGATGCTGGCTGGGCAAAATCAGCATATCAAATTCCTTGTCCGCTTTTATAAGTGCCTCTGCAAATTTGAAGGTTGCCGAGGGATTTACATTCTCATCGATTCCGCCATGAACAATAAGTAGTTTCCCCTTCAAATTTCCTGCCATTGTGATGTTGGAAACCTGGTTATATGTTGAATCAACCGGCCAGCCCATATACATTTCCGGCCACCAGTCTTTTTCCATTCTGAAGTCATGATCACCGGAGCTTGCAACAGCTACCTTATAAAAGTCCGGAAATTCAAGCACGGCATGTCCCGCATCATAACCACCTGCTGAATGACCAAATATCCCGACCCGGCTTGTGTCCATCCATGTATATTTTTTTCCCAGTTCCCTGATCCCCATCACATGATCCGTAAGATTTTTTCCCATGTTCTTATATGAAACATTGTGAAACGCTTTTGATCTGCCCGCCGTGCCCCTGCCATCTATCGTAACAACTATAAACCCGAGTTCAGCAAGCGCCTGGTTTGAACGCGCCAATGAAGCGGTAAAACTTCTTGGGAACATATTGGTATGAGGCCCTGTATATGACTGGTCTATCACCGGGTATTTTTTTGTTGAATCGAATAAGGTTGGTTTCCAGATAGCGCCGTAAATCTTTGTAGTACCATCACCGGCAGTCACCGAAAACGTTTCAGGGAAACGATAATTCATCTCCATTAGCCCATCGATGTTGGCTTTATTAAGTTCACGAATAATGCGGCCGGTTTTGCTTTCACGTAGAACTAATACTGAAGGCTGATCAGGCGCCGAAATATTATCCGTAAAATATTTTCCATCCGGTGATACTGAAACATCATGGTTGGCATTCTCCGGCGTTAACAGCGTTATTGCTGTTCCGTCGCGGTTTATTTTATAAACATGCTGGTAGTAGGGATTCCGGCCAGGTTCCCGGCCCGAAGCGACAAAAAGAATGGGTTGAGAATTTTTACCCGTGTGCAGAATATCATTTACATAAAATGTTCCATTTGTGATCGGACTGAGTGTTTTATTTTTTATGTTAAGCAAATACAATTGTTTCCATCCATCCTTTTCGGATGTGATAATAATTTCATTGGCATCTTCCTGTAGCAGTGAGTTATAATTGTCAATATTTGTAGGACTTGTTTCAGTATAAATTTTCTCCTGTTTTTTTGTGTTAAGATCATAACGGTAGAGATCTGTTTGCTGGTAACCCCGTACCCTGTTCTCCATATAGATAATGCCTGGTTCCTTTGCCCATTCAAAATTGGCCGCATTTACGTTCCGCAACTCATCCAGGCGCATCTCCTCCCCTGTTTCAACATTAAAAATCACAGGAATCATGTATACCATATCTGTATCGCCAGGCGAGCCACGATAATAAGATAAGAGGCGGGCACGATACAATGTATCAACGCTCCAGTCCAACAAATACATCTTTTGCCCTTTGGTGAGATCACAAATATAAGTTTGAATCCATTTGGAATCATGCGACCAATTGCCCCCAAAATGAGGAGGACGCTCACCATTTTCGCCTTCAATCAACTCTCCCCATTCGTAGTAGCTGGCATATTCATAATTCTTTTTTCCACCGGTACTGAGTTGTTTTTCTTTTCCCGTTGATGTTGATCGGACATAAAGATTGTTTTCTTTGCTGAAGGCGATCCATTTCCCATCGGGCGATTTCGTCTCCATCTCGTTTTCTTCCTCCGGCATTTTGAGCTTGAGTATCCAACTATTTAAATCGATCTTATATCCCTTGCCGCGAATATTAAATTCAATGGTTGATTTGTTAACATATCTCACAACATCAAATGGCAACGCGGTTGGTTTAAATGCTGTTTTTAATGAATCTGTCAACAGCTTTGCAAGCCTGGCATGATCGAACATCCTGTCGACCTTCATTTCTTTAAAATTATATTTATTAAAGACTTTCTCGTTGCTGCTATGGGTAACAAATGAAAACCCCGTACTGTCGGAAAACCAGTTAACCTGTAAAGAAAGATTGAATACTTTGTTATTGGTGAGGTTGGACCATAGGAAGGAAACCGCGCGGGCATAATCAGCTTTCGACAATTCCTGCGCCAGTGTAGGATATAAAAATAACAAACAAAAAACAGCAGTTATAAATTTCTTCATTGTATGGCTTTGGTCAATTAATTTAATAGAATAATTCCGCAGGAGGATTAATACTATTTTTCATAAAAACGCCAGTTGGTCTTAAAGTTCCTGGTTAAAGGCTGGTTGGTTAAAATAGCCCTTAACATCTCTATAGGCAAACTGTTCTCGTGCAATATTGCATCATGATATTGCTTATAGGTCATTTTATGTGTATCTACCAATTCTCTTTTCAGTGCCATGAATTGTAACCCACCAATCATATATGCTATCTGGTATAAAGGGCCATAGCTTCCGGTAAACGATCGTCGCACTTCACCTTCAGCGTTGGCTCTTTCATGACCTACGCGGTCAACCAGGAAATCGATACATTGCTGTGGCGTCCATTTGCCAAGATGATAGTTTAGTGAAAAAATAATTCTTGCGCAGCGGTGCATACGCCAGAATAACATGCCAATTTTGTCTTCCGGTGTACGCGGGAAATTCATATCCCATAATAATAATTCCCAATACAGCGCATTGCCTTCCACCCAAAATGGTGTGTCGAAATTTCGGTAGGTCTTATGTCTTCCCTTCATGTAACCTTGCAAATGATGGCCGGCAACCAACTCATGATGAACTGTAGCACGCGAAAAATAAGGGTTGTTACCCCGCATACTCATCATTTTCTCATCATAAGTCATCGAGTTGGTTGGATATGAAATTATCAGTGATTCTCCTCCCAGGAAGAACGGATTTACTCTTTGCCTGTCGGGCGACATCATGTACATACCCCAGGCTTCCTCGGCCAATGGTGGTATTGTGACCAGGTCATTTTTTTTCAAAAAATCAACGGATTGTTTGTACAGATCATACATTGCTTCCGGTTGTTTACCTGGCTGCACAAACATATTTTTTACTTTTTCCTGTGCCGCTTTCCAGTTATCACCAAACCCCATTTCCCGCGATGCTTTCAGAAGTTCTGCATCGCACCATGCAAATTCTTTATTAGCGATATCCACGAGTTCTTCTGCGGTATAGGGAATAAATTCAAGTTTCAGTGTTCGTATCAACTCTTCCCTTCCGATAGGATTACCAATGATACCACTGCCATCGTCCTTTTGTGCGGTATTAATCTTTCCTTTCTTTTTTAATGATAAGGCATACAGGTTGAGTAAGCTATCCAGTCCTGTATAAGTCTTCGGTACCCACCAGGTAAATAATGGATCATAACCGTTATAGAAATTATAATAATTTTTCAAGGCACCTTGTAAAGCGTTGACAGCATCAGCTGCAAGGCTGGCTTGTTTCATCTCAATGCTATCAATCGTTTTCAGTTTCTTAATCGCCAGGTTTACTTCATTGCTGATTTCATTCAACTCCTTTGCTGCCAGCTCTCCATTTACGGCTATTCCCCTGCGACGTGGTTTTTCAATAACATATATTTTATCAGAAAAAGTTAAGAATTTTATCACCTGTTCATAATCCTTTTGTTGCTGCAACAATTGGTTCTGACCATCCTCAAGATTTCTTTTGAATAACAGGTAATCTACTTTACCATTGATGTTCATCTTATCAAAATCCACCACTGTTATCTGCCTGAGATAGTCTGCTGTGAGCTGCATTAAACGCTGACGGCGTTCGGGAGAATTATAATCGCTCCGCTGTTGTCGCAGCCGCGATTCATCGCCGGATCCGCTGGTAGAATAGAAACGCATGATGCTTGCTCTGTCCGCATCATATTGTATCATCATATCTGCCATCTCGCTCGTTTGCTGGTATAAATTAGTTCCACGGGAAGTCTGCGCATTGGAGTGCAGGGAAAAACCCAATAAAACTGATGCGATAACAAAAGCCAGATTTCGTTTCATATTCTCAAAATTGACAGATAGTATTTCAGTTGTCTTGCATATATGCCTTTGGCTGTTAGTGAACGATCTTCCCATTGAAACGGCAACTTTCATTGGTATAACAGGAATGGCCTTATGGCCTTATTGTTTTATCTGATTGGTTAAGCTTAATTGCTGTTTTTGCTGTATCAGGCTTTGCTTCAATGTTTCGTATGGCAGGTCCTGTACGCTGACGTCCCCATCAATTGCCAGTGAAGCAGCAGTAGCCGCTGATTCACCAAGTATCATAAAGACCGGTTCCATGCGTATAGAACCAAAAGCTATATGTGAACTTGAAATACAAACAGGTACCAGCAAATTACTACACTCTGCTTTTTTGGGTATGATTGATTTGTATGAAATGCTATACGGTTTTGGTGCCTTCACACCTACATCACCTTCATTCTGGACAAAACCTTCAGGTGTAATATATCGCTGTGCATGGTGCGCATCTATTGTATAGGAACCCATACCAATCGGCTCCGGGACTTCGCGTTTGCCAAGGGCATCATTTTCAGTCATCACATAATCACTTAACATACGGCGCGCCTCACGCACATAGATCTGGTGAGGCCAGTTACCGTTATCTTTAAATTCATCTTTTGCAAGTCCCCAGGTGTTGAATGCCTTTTGAATACTATCGGGAATCCTTGGGTCGGTGCTTATAAAATACAAAAGTCCCTTCTGGTATGTTTCGTGATTTTTTATGATATCGCGGCGAACTTCATAGGAAGCTTCGGGGTAATCATAATTCATCCCGATATAATCGGTACTAAAGGGACCATGATTATTTGTATCGGTTTTACGATTTGGAATGGGATCAAATTTATCAAAGAGTTCATTCCATCCTGCATTAAAAATTCGAACAAGTAGTTCGTACTGTGTAGAATCATAGCCATCCGGCCGGGCAAAAGCTACCCGGTTTTCAGGATGATTGCTCAAACACATCCGGAAACAATAAGCCTGGATCTTATTATCTCCTTCACCATTTTTACCCGGATCTTCAGATGAAATATTTGCAAGCAAACCACTTGAAGGATTACCTGGTACTTTATAAGGAGAGATCTGCATTTTGAAGTTGTGCCCATGATGGAAGATCCCGGTCTGCACGCCATTCCATTGTTCATTGTAAACGCTGTTTGCTTCGCGGCCAACATGATACTTTACGCCGGCTGCAGCCATCAGGTCACCTTCGTAAGTTGCGTCAAGGAACATCTTTCCATTAAAGGTTTTACCGCTCAGCGTTTTGAAAGAAACAATCTTATTATCTTTTTTCTCAACGCCTTTTGCCCGATCCAGCCATTCATTACGATGGATTTCGATTTTATTTTCCGCGATATAGTCTTCGAAAATCGCTTCGGCCACATGTGGTTCAAAGATCCACATGGTTCGTTCATTACCATCGATTGCCGGGGTTCCCTGCCCTTTGTTGCCATATTCTGATTTAGGCTGCCATTTCCAGGTGCTGTCCTGCGCATACCGCATATAAACCCGGTGATAAAAATCACGTGATAATCCACCAATCACACCCTTGTTACCGGTATCTGTAAAACCAAGCCCGCCGGCACTGAGTCCACCCAAATGGGTATCCGGCGAAACTATAATGACAGACTTACCCATTTTCTTTGCCTGTACAGCTGCGGTAATCGCAGCGGAGGTTCCACCGTAGATGATGATATCAGCTTCATAACTATTAGTCGTCTCTTTCGGTGAATTACAGGCAGATGATGCAATCCAGAATAACAGCATTAATCTTATTGGAATAGAAATTTTCATCAGCATTGTTAGTAATGTTTATAGTAACAGTCAGGCATATACGTGACGGGGAATTCATTCTCAACCAGGCTTGCCACCTGCTTTAAAAGTAGGGATTCAGAACGTAATTAGGAGACTAATAGCGAAATTTAAATTATTGGCCGGGTGCATTCGTTGAATCGGTCGAAGGAGTTCCATTTCCGATGGTTGGCCAGCCGTTATGATAAATGATTTTGTCAATAAGCATCTTTCTGCCCCCGTTGCGTTGTGCAGAGTCTATGGCATGATAGATAATCCAGTTAACACCCGCTCCATCTTTCACAACAGAATTGTGACCCGGCGCGATCCAATTTGAGTTTTTTCCCAGGATGACTGAATACTTACCGTCTGCTTCGCCTGATTTATTTTCAAAAGGACCCGAAGCTAACTTCGACCTTGCTATCATCACACCATAGTGTGCTTTTTCACCACAACAATTATCTCCCGAAAAATACATGTAATAATATCCGTTATTATATTCCACCCATGCCCCTTCAATCAGCTTCTGGTAATTGGAAGGATCCTTATTTATCACGGGAGAAACAAGATCTGTTGGAATACTTCCGGCTTTAAAATTTATCCTGTCAGCAGACAGTTCCTGCACTTTTATTGGTTTGAATGCTGATCCCCAATACAATAATTTTTTCCCTGTTACAGGATCATCAAAAGCCATAGGATCGATGTTAACAAATGTTTCGCCGCAGATCAACGGACTTCCTTTATCAACAAAGGGCCCGGCCGGTAATGATGATACCGCTACTCCCAAACATTTTCCCATGGAATCATTTATGGATTCACCGGAATAATAAAGGAAGTATTTTTTAAGGTTGCCATCATAACTGACATGAGGTGCCCAGAAGTCCTTATTTGCCCAGGTGGGTCGCTGTGGAAGTGCATCTCCGAGCAGTTCCCACTGAACCAGGTTCTTTGATTTCGCAACCTGGATATTGGTCATACTGCCATCCTTGTTACCCGTATTAGTTGCGTATGCATAATAAAACCCATCTGCTGCCTTAATAACAGTCGGGTCCGCAAAATCCTTGTTAAGAACAGGATTGATGAATAATGAATTGAAATTTCGGGATTTTACGCCCGATAAAGAGCCCGTTGCTTGCTGACCAGCAGTACCACAGCTATAACAGGCAGAAAAAAGAATAATAATGTTGAGATACTTGTTGAATCCAGTCATAGCCTGCAACTTTTGAACCCCATCAATAAGTCAGTCCTTTTATGTTTTAATTACCGGGCAAGTGATAGAGCATTGCACCGTTAAAATTTGAGACATTGTTTTCCGTGAAAATGCCAACACGCGAAGGACCAAACTGTTGCTCAATGTGCGCCACATGTTTTCCATCGATAAAAATAAATATCTCATTCCCTATCTTACGGGCTCTTAAGTTGTAAGATAACCGGTTGTTTTCACCAACCCAGATTTTATAGAGGTACCTGTTGTTGTCAGCACCTTTATTGGTGAACCTTAGACCATCCGCATACACGGGGTCAAAATCCAGGCTGTCGAAAGCAGGATGATTGGATACTACTTTTTTTAAACCGGTCAATGGTTTCCAGGTACCATCCGAACGATACATAATATCCATTTTAGTATAAAGGTCATTAATCATCGTGTCCGGGTTGTTAAGCGGGTGACGGCTTAGACGTAAACCTGTAAGTTTTGTTTCCGCGCTCATGGAATAAGTATTTTCGGCAAAATCAGTATACTTTATGTCGGAGTATTGCGGAGTCATTTGGTGAAGGGGGACACTTATTGATTTGCCTGGGATTCCTTTATTCATCACTGTTATGAGAAACTCGCTTTGCGCAAAATCGAGTTTGGCCCGGACATAATTTTCATTGTCAATATAAACCGGGTAAATACCCGCTGCACCCGCTGTATCATGACTGGTTACCTGGATACCAAATTCATAGTTTTGTAAGAGATCTCCTTTTACAGCTTTGTAAGTACCGCTTTTGATTACTGGTTTTATACCTGTAGAGTCTATGATCCAGTTTGTTGCCAGTTGACGGGCATTTGTTGTTTGAACGGCCTTAACAGTTTGACCTGGTGCAGCCGATTGCCAGCCCTTAAACGAGGCATCCGCTTCGTCAAAACCCTTTGTGAAAATAATCCCATCGAAAGCAGTTGTGCCGGCACTACTGTAAAGACCAGGCAATCCCTTACCTGAAAAAGCAGTACTGATTGTAAATCCACCCGGCAGTCTCAATCCATCGATTTCCAATTGAAATTGAGAATCATTTTTAGAGACACTAACAGTATGGTACACACTTAAATCAAAACCGGCCGGCAGTACAATGTTCCTGGTATGTAAAACAGCATTTTTCCTGGTGATAAGCTGCAGCTTCTTCTCATCCCGGTTGAAGACAATCAGCAGGTTGTTTTTTTCATCCTGGTACCAGGCATATATTCCGGCCCGGATTGAACCTGGTTTCACACCCACTTCAAACAGATAATGGGTGGCCGGATCATCTTTGATAAGCACCTCAACAGGGGCATTACCTGTTTGACGGGCCTCTCCTTCAAGCACCGAAAGTTTGCCGGACAAAACCCGGTATCGGTTGTCATCAAATGTATTTCCATCGAAGATATCGCCAACCGAAGGTGCTGAAGGCAATGGATGGTATCCTGAAACATCTTTGCCGGTGATTCCATCAACATACATTGTTTTATCAAAAAAATGAACACGGTCAACATATTGGCTGCGTCGCTGGTCAGTCTGATCAGCCATATAAACCATCCACCATTCAAAGCCATTTGGTCCTTTCACAATATTTGGCTGACCCGGTGAATAAACAATTTTTTGTGCAGTGTCGGTTCTCATTGCGAACAAAGCAACATCGATCAGTGCCCGCTGCCCGGCTTTACTATAGACTGCAATTGAATTTTTACCATCACGAAGCAGAGCAAGTGCCTGCGGCTCAAGGTTCAAAGACAAATACCTGCTGCCAGTACTATCGTAGATGAGCCGGCCATTCAGCCAGACCTGGGAAGGGCCGCTGTGATTTAGTCTTAATGCAAGATTGCCATGTTTAATTTTATCATAGTTAAAATCACGGCGAAGCCAGATTTCCTGAGTCTTCCATTCTGTTTTTTTATCCCTTGTGGTAGAGCCTTTCGTAAATTCAGCCGCGAATCCTGGTCTGCCCTGTTTCCATTCACCTTTAGATAGAGGTAAATTGTTCCAGTTGCTATCAGTCGGTTTGCTGGTCGTATACCAAAACAAACCACCATCTGTCGAATCATATTTCAACAGGTCCGGGTAAAGATCTTTCAGATCAAACTGATTCGATTGCATCACCGGGTAAGCATATTTGCTGCCATTATTAAATCCAAGCGGTGTATTTGATTGTGCAACTCCGAGCATGTAGTTTCCCCATTGCGTAGATGTATGATTTGCATTATAAATCATGTAATAGTTTTCACGGTATTTCAGTACCCATGGACCTTCTATTACCCGATTGTCAGCAGTTTCCCAGGTATTGGGTAAAGAAGCGAAATGGAAAACGGGGGGACCTGAAAAAGATCCGGGATCTTTCATGGGCCTGCCCCAGATAGTGTTACCATCGGTAAACTTCACCATATACATGTATAATTTCCCATCATCATCAACAAACAATTTGGGATCAATCCGGCTATCAAGCCAGGTTAGTGAATCAGGCTCCCTGTAAGGACCAAGCACTCCATTTGCCCTGGCATGCCCGATATGCCGAACGTCCTTGTCATTGCCAAAATGATTAACGGACCAGTACAGGTGAAATTTGCCATTGATATAAACCATATCGTTTGCATGAATCTGGTTATCACCTGAGGCGGTGCCCGTGGCCCAGCGGTTATTCATCGAGAATACATGGTGAGGTCCTTTCCAGTTTACGAGATCACTGGAAACATAAAAAGATCCATTGGTACGAACACCCCCAATATAATATTGGCCATTATATCGTAACACTCCTGCATCAGCCACATTCAGCAGTACAGGGTTAGAAAGTGAACCCGTTGAAGTTGATGATGATTGTTTTTGCTGCGCCAGGCTACTGATAAAACAAAAACAGATTAAGCAGAGTATCGGAAATTTCATTCTTTCTTTTATTTATTGGATCATAGCATGCCCTGACTTGTATTCGGGCAACAAGTACTTTCATCATTATGATTTATCATCATGATTTTTTCACTGTGCTGTCTGTAATGGCGAGTTTCTTAATGAGATCAGTCTCTTCTTTTTTATATGGTTTTCCATTGCTCTTAAAAATCTCGTGGAACCATAATTTCGGTGAGGCATTGTATTGTTTTTTCCAGCTATCCCAGGCATACTTGGTTTGTGATTTTCCATCGACCAGCCCCCAGTTATAAGCTGCAACTTTATATTTTTTGGCTATCGGCAATGAAGTGGCAAAAAAGCTGCCGTTACCGCGTGCCATATATTCAGTGCAAAGAATTGGCCTGCCATAAGGTTGCAGCCATTTTATCCTCTTCTCGAACTCCTCGCCATTTTCATAGTTGTGGAAAGAAATTACATCAGATTCTTCAAGCTGTACTTTTTCTATTGGTTTCAATGAATCGGATGTGGCCCAGTTGCCGACCCATACCCCACTGGTCAACGGCTGAACAGGGTTTACCGCACGCGCCCACTGGAATGCCTTTTTCAATAAAGGCAATACATAGGCAGGTTTATCGGGAAGTTCGACTTTTCCATAAGCAGAAGTATTGGGGTTATCAGGTTCATTCCAGATATCCCAGCCAAGTATTCGATCATCTTTCGCAAAAGCCCCCACTACACCTTTTACATACAGCTCAAGTTCTGGATGCTGTGTTGAATCTTTTAACACTTCAAGTCCCGGACTCTGCACCCAACCTGAATTGTGAACATGCGGTTTTGGATCACGCTGTTTGCCGGTTTTTGGAAACGGATCCCAACAGGAATCAAACAAGACAAATAAGGGTTTGATATTGTGCTTTTGAGCTATTGCAAGAAACTGATTTAAACGACTAACAAAACCGGTGCTGTCACTGCTCCATAAAAGATCATGAAGATAAACGCGAACAGTGTTCATCCCGATAGAAGCGGCCCAGCCCAGCTCACGGTTAATGGTGGCAGTATCAAAAGTTTCAGCCTGGAACATCTCAAGCTGGTTAATAGCGCTGGAAGTAATAAAATTACAACCAACCAGCCAGGGTTGTTTTGCATACCAGTTATTTGCATCTTCACGCGACCAGATCGTACGGGCCTTTATGGGTTCTTCCTGTGAACTGGCAGCTATTTGTTTTTCCTCCGGTGTGCCGCAGAATTGAAATAACAGGCACAAAAACGCAATCGTAAATACTGACTTAATCTTATTCATGACTTAATCTTATAGTTTAGATATTATTTAGACGATTGAGCAGACTTTGGAAACACCTTGTTATCCGAAACCTGGAATATTGTCTGAGCGGAACCTTTTCCCGGGGCAAACATTGCTTTGCTGAATACGGTTTGACGGGGTGTTGCAGATTGCTCATTTGCATGGGCATGATAAAACATGATCAGTTCATTTGAACGATTGGCAACAAATTCGCATCCTCCCGTTCCTTTTATCTTATCTGTTTGTTTAATCAGTGGATTTTGATTGTATTTAACGAAAGGTCCTAACGGTGACGCTGATACAGCGTATCCTACATTATAAGCCGGGCTCCTGAAATCATTTGCAGTATAAAAAAGATAGTATTGATCCTGGTGCTTCAACATGGCAGGGGCCTCCGTTACCGGCCATTCGGATCCGGAAACAACTTCCCATGGTTGCGAATAGCTGATGCATTCCACGATCGTTTCTTTTTTTACTGATAACATATCATCAGAAAGTTCAGCGGCATAAGTACGGTTACCTTTAATAAGTCTTGAAAAATAAAGATACTTCCTGCCGTCCGTATCTATGAAAACATGCGGATCTATTTCTTTCACTGAATCCTGCATGGGCCGGAACTCTTTTTGAATAAACGGCCCAAGCGGCGAATCGCTGGTGGCAACCGCAATTTTTTCGTTCGCGGTATAATACATGTAAAACCTGTTCTTATAATTTACGACAAAGGGAGCCCAAAAACCTTTTGTTCCATAACTGCTCCCTTTGGCAAGCGCCAGTTTACCTTCAGCCTTCCCTGCCGGTCCACTCCAGTTAATCAAGTCATCCGATACAAGGACAGGGATACCTGCATTTGGGTTTTTGTCATCAGTACCATAGAGGTAATACTTACCATCGAAATTTAGTACAAATGGATCAGCTATGTTAACCTGGGCGCAAAGCTGATCAGCAATAAGCAAAAATAGAAACAGCAATTTTCTAATCATGGTCTTTTACATTGCGTGGACTGAATCAATACGGACTTAGGATCAATACTGTGGATTTTGACTCAGTTTCGGATTGTTCAACACTTCCTGTTGTGGCAGCGGCAGCCGGATATGTTTATTTATTATGAAGTTCAGGAAATCCGGATCACGTTGTGCAACAATATTCACTTTTGCAGTGCTTTGCAGATCATCCCAGCGTTTCAGATCGGGCCAGCGCACACTTTCGCCACACAATTCCAACACTCTTTCTATTTTGAGTCTTTCCCTGAACTGGTCCTTGCTGAGTAAAGCAGTCGGATGAGCCACAGCAAGCGGGGCCATATTCACCCGCGCACGAACGCGATTAACATGCGGTGCCGCTGCCGCGGTCTGATCAAGTTCGTTCAGTACTTCTGCATACATCAACAGGATATCAGCGAAGCGAACGATGCGATAATTATTCTGTGCAAAATAATCTTCATTGTTCCTGAAATAGTCGCGTTGATATTTTCTGAACCAGGCTTCATCAGCGTTCCACTCCCAGCTTCGGCCATAAATCTTATCTCCAAAATCAGCTTCGATAGCAGGATAAAATAAAGTAGTCCTTAATCTTGGATCAAGTTGGTTAGCCGTTGTTCTTTCTTTTTTAAATTCGGTTACAAGCCAGTTACGCGCCTGGCCATCGGCCCAACCAATTCCACGTGGCGCAAAAAACTGTGCCCTGTTTGAACCCATGTTCTGGTTAGGATCATCTCCGTCACCACCCTTGTTGGCATCTGAGAATTGTAATTCAAAAACAGATTCAATATTGTTTTCATTGGTATGCGTAAAATTATCATTGTAGTTTGCAACAAGATTGTACTTGCCTGCACCTGCACCAGTGAAAAAATAATCAAGCTGTGCTTTTGCAGCTGTCCATTTCCGTTGTTGCATTAATGTGCGGGCAAGAAATGCTTTTACAGATCCCTTGGTTGGCCGGCCAACACCAACTGCGGGCCAACTAACGGGCAATGCAGCTTCGGCTTCGGTGAGATCTTTTTCCACCTGTGCCCAAACCTCGGCAAGTGTTCCGGGTTCAGGTAAATCATCCGGCAACGAGGGTTCAAGCACAAGTGGAACGTTTTCCCAAAGCACGGCAGCATAATAGTAAAAGAAGGCTCTCAGGAACTTTGCCTCGGCAAGAAGGCTTTCTTTTTTTGCCGCGTCAGCAAAAGTTATTTCGGGTACATTGGCCAATACCTGGTTACACCTGAAGATTGCCTTATAGGTATCACGCCAGGTAATCACATTACCTTCCCAAAAATTATAATTCACATACTGGAACCGGGTCCAGTCTGCCAGTTCAATCCATGGGCTTTTGCTAAACCCTTCATCTGAAGTAAGATCCATCCTGAAATACATCCATCTCGCCCAGGTGCCTGGTTTCGCGAACATGGCATAAATTGCGTTCACACCTTTTTGAGCATCTGACTCTGAAATCCAGAATTCCTGTTCGGTCAGCGTGTTCGGATTATCTATATCCAACAGGTCTTTATTGCATGAGGTTAAAATGATAACCGGCAATAAAAAACAAACGATTGTATTTAATATCTTTTTCATAATAATGAATCGTATTTATTAAAATCCAAATTGTAATCCAACAGTATACATTTTCAGGTTGGGGAAACTGAAGTTGTCAAACCCGCGTTGAAAAATACTTGAATTATTAAATTCGGGATCCAGGCCATTATAAGATGTAATTGTTATCAGGTTCTGACCTGAAACCGAAAGCTGGGCGCTGGTGAAACCTATCCTTTTCAAAAGATCAGGAGAGAAATTGTAAGAAAGGCTGATCAGTTTCATTCGCATAAAACTCCCATCTTCCAGCCAACGATCCGAATCACCCCGCGAATTCAATGTTGATCCGTAATAAGCACGTGGCGTGGCATCGGTAGGTTTTGCAGCCGTCCATGGCTGGATACCGGAACGATAATTTGAATTGTCATCAAACCTGTCAACCAGGCTATAGTACCCGTTGTACACAGTTGCCCCGAATGCACCGAACCAGTTCATCGTGAATTCAAATTGTTTCCATGATGCTCCGAGGTTTAAACCAAGTTCAACATCGGACCAGGGACTACCAACTACAACTTTATCAGAGTTGGTAATTTGCCCGTCACCATTGTTATCCCGGAATTTAATGTCTCCTGGTTTAGAGGTAGGTTGTATAACCTTGCCGTCTTTATTGCGATAGCCATCAACTTCTGCCTGTGTCTGAAAAAGACCATCAGTCTGCAAAACATACCACATTCCTATTGGGGCTCCAACTTCTGTCACAGTGTTTCCGACATAGATATTATTGCGGCCGTAACCAAGCTCCAGTACTTTATTTTTCAGGGTAGTAACATTCGCAGTGACATAATAATTAAAGACGCCCGCATTATTACGATATGTTGCCGAAACTTCGAACCCGGTGTTTTTTAATGTCGCTGCATTGGCAACCGGGTTGCCACCATCGTTGCCGGAGGTTAATGGGATAGGCATATCCGTTAGTACATCCTGTGTTTCTGAAATAAAATATTCAGCGCTTAACAATATTTTATGATTAAACAATTCTGCGTCAATTCCAATATTGGTCTGCTGGAGTTTTTCCCATCTCAGGCTCGGATTTACCAACCGCACCTGTGTTGCTCCCGGTTCAACATGCTGATCAAGGCCAATGGGTACTGTAGAGAATGTATTGATAGTGGCCAGGTAATCCCAATAACCGATGTTAGAGCTACCAAGGGTTCCAAAACTGGCACGTAACTTCAGATCATCCAGCCAGCTGGCTTTGAAGAAGTTTTCGTTGCTGATGCGCCAGGCAGCTGATACGGAAGGAAAAGTGTACCATTGTTCGCTGCGGCCAAGCCTTGATGATCCATCCCGCCTGAGTACGCCGTTAATAATATATTTCTCATTAAAATTATATTCAACCCGGGCGAGATAGGAAAGAAGAATTGCCTTTTGTTCGTAGCCACCAGTCTGTGGTTCGTTACCCTGGTCAAGCACATCATAATAAGTGCCGAGTGAGTTCTGGAGAATATTTCTTTTGGTTCCCCAGATCTGGGCATAATCATCGCGCTGATAAGTTTGACCCACAACTGCATTGATTGCATGTTTACCAAATGCCTTGTTAAAGCTAAGCGTGTTTTCAAGCAATACCGTTTGAGACCTTGCCCGGTTTTCGTTCAGGATAGCCGGATCAAATGCCTGGTTCAAGGTCCAGTTGCCCTGCTTGCGGAAATATTTGTAATGATCATTGCTTGTTTCATATCCAGCATTAAAGCGGTATTTCAACCAGGGACGGAATTTTAATTCTGCCCATAGATTACCACGGATTCTGAAATTCTCATTATCCCGATCTTCAAGGTCTGCGATGGCAGCGGGATTGGTGCCAAATGTTCTTGCTTTTGACTCGTTGCCATAACCATAACCGCCGGGATTGGCCGGATCTTTAACAGGAATGGTTGGAAGCAAACGCACGACATCGGCAACAGGATTACCGGAAATTTCATCCGTCCTGCTATTCGTAATGGCTATATTTTCACCGATACTAAAAATACCTTTTGAACCCTGCGAATTTACCCGTAGGCTCACCCGGTTGAAGCCGGTACTGATAACTGTTCCTTTATTATCGAAGTAGTTTGCAGACACCAGGTATGAACCATTATCGCTACCCCCGGAAAACGTAAGATTGTAATCCTGCATGGCCCCATTTTGAAAAGCAACATCCTGCCAGTCGGTGTTGTTATTCATATCCAGGTTTTGTCTTGTAGCGCCGGCATTATCATATGCCATATAATTAAGCGCCGCAAATTCATCACGGCCCGCAAGATTATACTCGGGCATTTTCTGAATGCTTGCTTTGCCGGAGAATTCAATCTGCATCGGCCCCTTCTTTCCTTTTTTGGTAGTGATGATGATAACTCCATTGGCCGCCCTCGATCCATAGATGGCCGCTGCAGAAGCATCTTTCAAAATCTGGATCGATTCAATATCATTTGGATTAAAATCCCGGTTACCGGTTGTGATGAGTCCATCTATCACATATAAAGGATTCGCATTCTGTACATTTTTCAAACCACGGATCTGGACCCGGGCCTCAGATCCCGGCAGGCCACTGGCGCGGACATTCACCCCGGATGCGAGTCCCTGTAGAGCCTCACCAACCGTTGTTACCTGACGCCTCTGAATATCCCTGGCAGAGACCACAGAGATTGCACCTGTAAGATCTTTTTTTCTTTGGGTACCGTAACCCACCACCACTACTTCTCCAAGATCTGTGGCATTGCTTTGCATGACAAGATCGATGGTGGCACGATTTGAAATTGAAATTTCCTGTGGTGTGAGTCCAACAAAAGTGAATACAAGCGTACCGGTAAGTGATGGAACCTCCAGTGAATAGTTACCGGAAGAATCTGTAGCTGTACCGGAAGTTGATTTTTTGAGGTTCACCGAGACGCCCGGCAAGGGTTCGCCATTAGATCCGGTAACTTTACCCGTAATTACGGTAGAAGTTTGTGCAGAGGTGAACAGTGAAAAGAGTAGAAGGACCGGCATGAGCAATATTTTTATATATTGCTGCGATAGCCGCGAATACAATGAAGATCTTTTCATCATGGCTAAGCTGTTTTAAAGAAAGTTTTTCAATATGTTCCGAAGTCGGAAGCAACAAACGTTAATGAATTGTAAATTGAATGAATTATATTTTCCAGCTCAACCGTTTTGTATCAATATTTAGTCTAATTGTATCAACCTGATCAATACTTGTCAAAAGCCAGGAAATCAGCAAACAGATATCAGTGCTTAAGTTATCATGCATATTAATCTTACTGTTTACCAGTTTCATTACTGTTGCACAACCATATTATTTCAATCATTTCCAGGTTGAGAACGGTTTGTCAAATAATGCAGTGATGACAACCATGCAGGACAGTCACGGCTTTATGTGGTTTGGCACAAAAGATGGTTTGAATCGCTATGATGGTTACTCATTTAAAGTATTCCGCAATGAGCCCGGTGATACAAATAGCATAGGAAGAAATATTGTCTATAGCTTATTTGAAGAACAAGATGGTACCATCTGGGTGGGTACAGACGGAGGGCTTTTTATTTACGATCCGGCCACGGAAGCCTTTACTTATTCGTCAATTGCACCGCCACAGGAAATCACAGAAATCATTGCGGTCGGAAAAAATGAAAGATGGATGATTTCGCGTGGCACCTTATTAATATACAATAAGTCAAATAAAACAACCGAAGCATTTAAACAACCGCGGCGCTTTGATGCCACCTCGATGTGCCTTGATGATCAAAACGAACTCTGGGTTGTTACAACATCTGGCTCTGTTGAAAAGTATGACAGGTCGAAAAAAACTTTTGAGTCTTACAATCTCTTTGAGCATTCGGCAAAACCGATCTCTACCTGGATTCAAAAAATTACATTTGGCGGACCTGGTCGCTTGATAATCGGCACTGCTGCTCAGGGCCTGAAATTTTTTGATACAAGGCAAAGAAAATACATGGATGTTAAAATTCCTGATGTCGAAGATTCCGGCTTATTTGTCAGGGATATCCTTCAATATTCCGATAAAGAATTATGGGTAGCGTCAGAGTCCGGTATAATCATATACAATTCCGATACTAAGAAATTTAAAAGGCTTCGAAAAAATTACAATGATCCCTATTCAGTTTCTGACAATGCCGTCTACACTTTCTGTAAGGATCGCGAAGGTGGTGTTTGGGCAGGCACATATTTCGGTGGGGTAAATTATTATCCGCGCCAGTTTACAAGATTCGAAAAGTTTTTTCCACAATACCAGGTAAACTCAATCAGCGGAAATGCGGTCAGGGAAATAGTTCCGGATGGAAAGGGAAACCTGTTGATCGGAACTGAAGACGCGGGGCTCAACATCATGAACCCGGCCACCGGTTTATTTGACGAGTTTAGTTTTCACAACCGGAACTCTAACTCAAATATTCATGGTTTACTTGTTGATGGAAACAAATTATGGATCGGTACCTTTCAACATGGCCTCGATCTTGTTGATCTGGAAACGGGTAAAAAACTAAAGCATTACGATTCAAGATCACATGGATTTAAATCAAATTTCATTTATGATCTTGCAAAATCAAAAGAGGGCCGGATACTTGCAGCCACCAACCAGGGAATCTATATTCATGATGTTGTCAAAGATGATTTTGTTGAGTTCGCAGATTTGCCGGAAACATTCTACACATATATTTTCCAGGATAGTAAAGGAAAATTCTGGATCGGCAGTTTTGTTGAAGGCTTATTTACATACGATCCTTTGAGCCATGAAACCAGGAATTTTAAATATCATCCAGACAACAAACTTAGTCTTGCCGATAACCATGTAACCTGGATCCATGAAGACAGCCATCAAAATATCTGGGTAGCTACTGAGAGCGGCCTCTGCAAGGTTGATGAAAACAAGCAGTTCACCAGGTTCACCACTGCAAATGAACTTCCGGGTAACCTGATTTTTGCAATGCTGGAAGATCGTGCCGGTCATTTCTGGATCAGCTCTTCCAAAGGCCTGGCTGATTTTGATCCAGTATCAGGCAAAGCAAAATCTTATACAAAGGCAAACGGGCTCATCAGCGATCAGTTCAACTATAACTCCGCGTTCAAGGATTCATCGGGCCGGATGTATTTTGGTACCGTGAAAGGAATGGTCAGTTTTCACCCGGAACAATTTATACTTAATAAATATCTGCCACCGGTTTATATCACCGGTTTTCAATTGTATGATAAAGAGCAGGGTGTAAAACAGGCGGGATCTCCATTACAGCGATCTGTTACTTTTACGGATAAAATCATACTGAACCACGACCAGTCTACTTTCAGTCTTGATTTTGCGGGACTGAGTTTCACGGCTCCGGAACGAACAAAGTACGCATACCGTCTTGCAGGACTCGATGACAACTGGACCTATCTCGAAAAAAACAGGAAGGTTTATTTTACCGGGGTACCACCCGGTAACTACCGGTTCGAGGTAAAGGCTTCCAACAGTAGTGATATCTGGAACGCACAACCGGCCATTCTCCAGATCCAGGTGAAGCCACCGTGGTGGCTGAGCAGTTATGCGTATACGTTATACCTCATTATTTCTTGTACGCTTATATGGCTGGCGTTGCGTTTTTATCACGGACGTATTGCCGAAATCAATGCCCGCAAACTTGAATTGCTGGAACATGAAAAAGAAAAGGAAATCTATCATTCCAAGATTGAATTTTTTACCAATGTTGCCCACGAGATCAGGACTCCACTGACACTGATAAAGGGACCGATGGAAAAATTGATGCGCAACCAGCATGCAGACGCTTCTATATTATCTAACCTGCGGATCATGCAAAGAAATACCGACCGGCTGCTTGACCTCACTACTCAACTGCTCGATTTCCGGAAAACTGAAACCAATAACTTCAGCCTGAACTTTGTATGTACTGATGTATCGGCATTGTTGCGGGATAATGTACTCAGGTTTAAGTCAGCGGCAGAGCAAAAACATATCCATATCTCCATCGAAACACCTGAAGCCCTACTAGTTTATATCGACAAGGAAGCGGTAAATAAAATCATTTCTAACCTATTAAATAATGCCATTAAATATGCGGATTCCCGGATTGATATCATGCTACCGGAACCATCTGCAGACGATATTTCGTTCCGGGTGATTATTTCCAATGATGGTCCTTTGATTCCTTATGAGATGCGCGAAAAAATATTTGAATCTTTTTTCCGGTTAAATGAAAACAGTCGTGAGACCGGCACCGGTATAGGGTTAGCTTTGGCAAGATCACTGGCGGAATTACATCGCGGATCATTGCAACTTAACAAGTCGGTTAATAATATGAATGTGTTTGAAGTTGAATTGCCCATGCACCAGGAGATTGAATTTAACCTGGCGCCTCAAAGAACTACTAGAACTGTGTGACAGTATCGGGATTAGAATCTCAACGTTTAATACCATGACCTCAACTAACTTATCTATGAAACCTGCAATATTATTAGTAGATGACAACAGGGAGATCCTTGAATTTCTTACAGAAGATCTTTCTGAGTCTTACAAGGTTTATACGGCAACGAACGGCCAGGATGCATTAGGAATTTTAAGTACAGATGTGATCCAGTTAGTGATCAGCGATATCATGATGCCGGTAATGGATGGTTATGAATTGTGCCGGGCGATTAAATCAAACATTGAGAACAGTCATATCCCGGTGATATTGTTAACGGCAAAAAACACCTTGCAGTCAAAGATCCAGGGTCTGGAAGAAGGTGCAGATGCTTATATTGAAAAACCTTTCTCACCTGCCTATCTGCAAGTGCAGATTGCAAATCTTCTATCGAACAGGCTTAAGATACGTGAACATTTTGCCAATACGCCGCTGGTAAATATCAACACGGTTGCCCATACCAGGGCAGACGAAATCTTCCTGCAGCAACTGCATGAATTAATTATGCAGAATCTGGAAAATGTTTCGCTTGATGTGGATCTGCTTGCCTGTAAAATGAATTTCAGCCGGGCGACGCTTTATCGCAAGATTAGTGCAGTGACCAACCTGACACCTTTGGAACTGATCAATATCACAAGGTTGAAACGCGCGGCTGAACTACTCGCGGCGGGCGAGCATCGTATCTATGAAATCTGTGACATGACCGGATTTAACAGCCAGTCAAATTTTGGGCGCAGCTTTCTCAAACAATTTGGCGTTACACCCTCTGCATATGCTACTATGAAAAAAGAGCCTGCAAAGGAGTGAATGTAAAGATTTACAAAAGCAAGAATCTTCATATTTGAGTTATAATTGTAACGCAAATGACTTTTTACAAAACAATAAATTCTTGATAAAAGAATATAGTTACTTTCAAGAAAATAAATAATCAAAAAAAACAATTACAACTAACGCCATGACAAACACGAAAGTTGATGAGTTTGTAAACAAACTCAAACATCCACTAAAAGCAGAAATGGAAGCTGTAATAAAATTTATTCGTGAAGCCAGTCCCAGGCTTGAGGAAGATGTGAAATGGGGTGGTCCAAGCTTTGACTATAAAGAACCAATGGCAACATTTAATCCAAGAATAACAGATTATGTCGCAGTGATATTTCACAAAGGTGAATTATTAAATGATAAAACCGGGGTACTCGAACCAGGACCAAAAGGGAAAGCATATGCAAAATTTCATTCGATGAATGAAGTAAAAAAACACAAAGAAAATCTTCAAAAAGTTGTCAAGGATTGGATTAAATTAATGGACAAGTAACGGGACATAAGTTTCAACCATGGTTCTGACAGGCTTTAAGGGGCAACACACAAAGGATTGTAAACAGTATTTATCATTTAACTGTATTCTTCGAAATCACCGGTAACTTAATCAAGGATGGGTATTTCGATGAATGATGTATTTTGTTCTCCACCACCACTCCTTTTGATTCATCATAATTGTTGCCGCCTGTGTTCAGGTTCCGGTCAAAACGCGGGAAATTACTGCTCGAAACTTCAATCCTGATCCGATGACCCGCTGCAAAAAAATTGCTGGTGACCATCGGGCTAAGATCCACCTTATAGACTTTCTCTTTTTCCATCATCACTTCCTTGTCGTAACCTTCGCGATAACGCAAACGCTGGATGGTTTCATCCAGGTTGTAGGCTTTGCCATCGGCGTCCACATCGATCAGTTTTAACGTGATATCGGTATCCAACCCCGTCGAAGAAACAAATAAAGTCGACTCGATAAAACCGGTTATCTCCACGCCTTCTTTTAATGGCTCGGAAGTATAAACCAGTATATCATCGCGCAACTCCATTTCAGATTGATCAAAGGCTCCTCCCTGTACTGCAGTACCGGTGCAGCATACATTACCACCATAGGATGGAACAGGATTCATGGGATCGTATTTAAATCCATCAGCCAGGTCCTTTGCACCAGGCTTTTTCAGCATCAGTGTACCGTCTCCATTCCTGGTATTTGCTTTGCCACCACTGTTCAGATAATATGTCCTGGTTTCGGTATTTGGCAAAGGAAAACTTTCAGCCTGTTGCCATTTATTAATACCCATTGTAAAATATCGCACGCGTGGATTGGTTTCTTTGAACTTATTATTTTCTCCCTTTAGTAACATATCGAACCAACTCCAGGTAAGTTCATCATAGTTCAGGCGTGCATCACCCATACTGCGTTGACCAACAATGGTATTTTCCGTAGCGCGTTTATAAGAACAATGGAGCGTTGGAGCAATTACCAGGTACTGGTTATCAGCAACGGCCTTACTTTTTGCACTGTTTCTTACATGATTAAACAGCGCAATATTCGGCGCCGAAGAAACATCATACCAGGATACGAACCAGTAAGCCGGAACTTCCAGCGGCATGTTGTCATGATAAAGACCACCCTTAAACCAGGCCGTGTCATTGGGTTTGCGGGCAATCATTTTATCATAGATCCCAACCGGACCCTGTGCATTTTTGATTATGTCTTTTACAGGAAGATGCCTGAGGCCTGCAGCCCAGTCAACCCTTGGCATTTCCGGTCCCATATCATAAAAGCGTTGCAGACGGCGGACGTCTTCCTGTGTAACATCCTTTGGCAGGCGTGGTTTGTATATGTCGTCCTGGGTTCCATATAGCCAGGCAGTAAAAAGCATTTGTTGAGCACCACCTCGGTACCAGTTACCCTGTTCCATAAACTTTCCAACCCGGCCAATTCCAGCTCCAAAGCTTTGTGCCACCATAGCTGCAAGCGCAGGATGATTTTGAGAAGCCACAGCCATCTGCCATTCAGCAGTAGAAGAACAACCGATTAAACCAATCTTACCATTACTCCAGGATTGTTTTGACATCCACTCAAATGCATCATAGCCATCTGTAAGAGGTGTGCCTAGTATATCCCATTCTCCTTCTGAAAAAAACCGGCCGCGTTCATTCTGTACCACCAATGCATATCCACGGCTTACCGCGTTATATGCTTCTTCCAGTGTACGGGTTGTCATTTTACCATCTATCCAGGTATTGAAATTATATGGAGTGCGGGAAAAAATAATCGGTGCTTTCGCATTTCCTTTCGGACGATAAATATCGGTTGCCAGCCTGACGCCATCCCGCATGGGCATCATCACTTTTTGATCTATGATAGCTATTGAATCTAGTTTACGGTAAGCAGCGGTAGTGTCTTGCGCGGATAGTACTCCTGTTACCAATGCAAACAGGAGGGACAGCATGATTTTTCTCATATTGCTAAGATATGGAATGCGTCAGCTTTTTACCTGGCGAAGCCAATGATTTTTTATAGATGTTTGTTGATGCTTTACCAGCCGATATCCGGGCTTTGAATATTTTTATTGAATAATTTATGATCTTACTCTGTTTTCAGACTCTTCACCGGGTTTGCAAGAGCGGCTTTTATTGAATGAAAACTGATTGTAGTAACGGCAATCAAAATCGCAGTTAGGCCTGCAGCACCAAATACCCACCAGCTTATGATAGCCCGGTATTCATAAGATTGCAGCCAGTTATCCATGATTAACCAGGCCAACGGAAATGCCACCAGGCAGGATATAATCACGAGTTGCAAAAATTCTTTTGACAAGAGTACCGTCACACCCGCTACAGTTGCGCCAAGCACTTTTCTTATGCCGATCTCTTTTGTTCTCCTTTCGGCAGTATATGCTGCCAGCCCAAACAACCCAAGGGCTGAAATCACTATGGCAAGGCCCGCAAAAATGCCGGAAATTTTGCTCAGCAGTGTTTCCGTTTTAAACAGTTGGTTGAACTGTTCATCAACAAATTTATATTCCAGGGGATAAGCGGGGTTTAACTTCTTCATTACGGCTTCAATTTTTGCCAGGGAACTTTCTGTTTCAATATTGTCTTTCAGCCGGAGGTAAAGAAAATTCTGATTTTGAGGAGGTTTACAAAAAATAATCAACGGGTCGGCCTTACCAAAGATATTTCCATAAACATAATCTTCCACTACCCCTATTACTGTCATGTCGGAAAACACACCGTTGTCATTTCCGCGTGGCGATTGTATAATCTGTCCCACAGCAGTCCCCGATCCCATCAACTTCTCCATTGATTGATTAATAATCACATTTGAATTTTCAGCAACAGGATTATTTATGAAATCCCGGCCATGCATAATGCGCATGCCCGATACCGCTATGAACTGGGGACTCACATGACGGTGAGCAATAGTCGTTGATTCCCCGCCCGGTTTACCTTGCCATTTAAACCTGCTATCAGTATTTCCCCCAACAAGTGTTGAATGGTCAGCTAGTGCAACATCCTGGATGATACCGGTCTGGATCAACTGATCCCTGATTATCGGGAAAGTCTTTGAAACATCCTGCTGCGGGTTTATCTCGATCAGGTTTTCGCGGTTGAAGCCAAGTTTCCTGTTTTTGACATGGAGTATCTGATTGTAGACAATAACAGTGCTGATGATAAAAACAACAGAAACTACAAATTGTGTAACTACCAGCCCTTTCCTGATATAAACTGCGCTGCTGTTTTTGCCTCTTAACCCTTTTAATACTTTCGTTGGATTAAAGGATGATAAAAACACCGATGGGTAGATACCTGCAGTGATGCCGCAAACCAGCGTGATGACCATCATCGCGAGGATATGATTTGGATTGCCAAAATCCGGTTGCAACGTTTTTTCCATCAGCAGGTTGAAAAAAGGAAGGGTAACCGTAATGATGATCAGCGCAAACAGCATCGCGAAAAACGACATCATAAGGGCCTCTCCCATAAACTGCAGTATTAATTTTTTGCGTCCGGAACCAAGCACCTTGCGGACACCGACTTCTCTTGCTCTTTTCTGGCTGCTTGCGGTAGCCAAGTTCATAAAGTTTATGCAGGCAATCAACAAAATGATCCAGGCAATGGTTACAAACATATTTACCTGTTTGATGCGACCTCCACCTGTTTCCTGCCCATTGGCAAACTCATTATATAAACGCCATTTTGCCATTGGAAATAAAAACGCTTCCGCTTTCTGATCCGATGCTTTTTGTTTGATAAATCCTTTTAAGAGTGAATTTACATCTTCAACATTTATGCTGTTCTCAAGCTCCACATAGGTAATAGGGCCATAACTACCCCAGTCCACAGCATCGCTGATAGACTTTGTGTTCTTTAATTCATTCGTAATAATCTCATAAGGAGCCAGCCATTCAAACTGGAGGGTGGAATTTTCCGGCAGATCTTCAACAACAGCGCTGATTACATAATCCTGTTTGTTATCTATGCGCACAACCTTACCAACAACATTTCCTTCATTCCCAAAAAGTTTTTTGGCGCAGCTCCCGGTAATTACCATTGAATACAATTGGGGGAATGGATTTGAAGCATTGCCTTTTAAAAAATGAAAGCTAAACATCCGGAATAAAGAAGGGTCGGTATATCTGCCCAAACTATACAATGATTTATCACTTGTATTAACCAAAAGTCTTTGTGCGTTATCTGAATATCTTGCTGCATCTGCAATACCGGGAATTTCAGTCTTCATTGCGGCTGCCATTGGTCTTGGGGATGAATATATGGTGAAGAGATTTCCAGCCAGTTTCAAATTTACTTTCAGTTCATAAAGCTTTTCAGCTTTTGCGTTATTTTTATTATAGTTGAGTTCGTCTTCCACCCAAAGAAATATGAGTCCGGCGCAGGCGATTCCGATCCCAAGCCCAAAAATATTCAGGAAACTATAAGTTTTGTTTTTCCGGATGCTACGGAAAGCAGATTTTAAGAATTGGCTTAGCATGGCGAAGTTTTATTATCGGGTAACTTACAACCGTCGTGCCGTTTTGCAATTACCTGTTGAACAGAGAATTAGCAAACTGGTTTTAATTAACCCGTTCGAAAGCGGACATTATCCGTACAGATTTGGACAGGAGTAGTTGTGGCTGTCTGGATGTGATTATCATTTTGAATGATCTATCCTGGATGCCCGGTGCAATACCATAGTCCCTCCAATAATTGCCCAAACATTTACAGCGTGTAATAAGCGCCGTTATAATTAAAACTGGCGGTCGTATTTTCCTATCGAATATACTTGCTTGAATAACAGAATTTCATTTTTAGAACATTTGTAGTATTTTGCCTCCGATCATCCCCTATCATTCATCCCCACCCTTTTTCCAAAAAATGAACCTAATCCATTGTAGACTGCGCATTGCGTTGAAAACCCTTATTGTATTACTCATCGTCGCTGTAACATCAAATAAGGCTAAGGGCCAGATTATTACTACTATGGCAGGTGGGGTCAGAGGAGATGGAAAAATCTCAACCCTCATAGCACTAACCAATGTTCCTGCAATTGTTGCTGACCAGAATGACAACTTATTTTTTTATGACAAACAACACCGGAGTATCCGAAAAATAGATGCCGTCACCGGACTTGTTTCAAAGATTGCCGATACTGACCATGAGATAAAAAGTGATATCTATGGAATTTATTTTGTTACAAATAGCGTTGTCACTATGGCCCTCGATGGCAAAGGTAGACTCTATTTTGCCGATGCAAACTTTATAGGACGGGTTGAACTTTCAACCGGTGCTGTTTCGTGGTATGCAGGCAAGGATAAAATTTATGGTGGAGACAACGGTGCAGCGGCTAACGCAGGCTTTGCAAAAATTTCGTCAATTGCCATTGATGGCAACCAGCAACTATATGTTGTCGATAATTCGAGACTCAGGAAAATAGATCTAAGAACTGATATCGTAACGACTGTTGCAGGAACAGGTATTGCTGGCGGCGACGGAGATAATGGGCCGGCCACATCCGCAACAATTTTACCCGGGCCCGTCGCATGCGACTATGCCGGAAACATATTCCTGGTACAAAACCGGAAATCAATCAGGAAGATAACTGCTTCAACCGGATTGATCTCCACAATTGCTGGCAGCACTTATGCCGATACAGCTTTTTCGGGAGATGGAGGAAATGCTTCAATGGCAAGGTTTAACAGCATAAACGCCATGACCGCTGATAGTGCAGGCAATCTGTACATCAATGACAACACGCGTGTAAGAAATATAGACACCAACAATATTATCAATACGGTAGCTGGGACAGGTTCGCCGGTTTCTACAGGTGACAATGGCCAGGCAACGCTCGCCTCTTTTCCAAAAAGTTCGGCAATTGCAGTTTCCCCTGCTGGCAATATTTATTTTGAGGATATCAACGGTAGCAACTCTATCCGCAAAATCAATATTCACACAAAAATGATCAGCCGTTATGCAGGCAACGGCACGATTGGCACTTCGGGTATACCAGGACCAGTTTCACAAGCACAGTTCTATGAAACTTCTTATATAGCAGTTGATCGTCATGGCACAGTCTTCTTATCAGATCCCTTCAATCATAAGATTTACAAAATTAATCAGGCGACCCAGATGGTCACTGTGGTTGCCGGTACGGGTATTAAGGGCCTGAATACGGACAACAATACACCTGCAGTAAATGCCAGAATTTCTACACCAAATGGACTTTGTGTTGACAGTTCGGGTAACCTTTTTTTTATAGAAGAGAATATTAACATCAGGAAAATTGATGGACGGACCGGTTTAATCAGCCATGTTGCGGGCACAGGTCTTTTAGGATTGTCAGGCGACGGAGGGCCAGCAAATAAAGCATCTTTGTTTCTTCCTTACCACCTTGCCATAGACTCTGCCGGTAATCTTTTTATTGCAGACATGGCTAGTAGCCGCATCCGGAAAATCAATGCAGTCACAGGCATCATCAATACAGTAGCCGGCAGTGGTGAACGTGGGTTTTCCGGCAACGGCTCATCAGCCCTTGCAGCAAGTTTTGACTATCCCCGAGCTTTATGCGTTGATCCTTTCGGAAATATTTATGTAGGGGATACCTATAATTATATGGTACGGAGAATTGATGCGCGTACAGGTATCGTTACTACCGTGGCAGGAAACAAAACACCTGGATGGTCAGGTGATAACGGGCTGGCAAACGTTGCTACCATCGGGGAACCCTTTGGCCTGGTATCAGATCGATTGGGAAATATTTATATCGCGGCTGCTGGTGTTGTCAGAAAATTAGATGTTAACACTGGAATCATCACAGGAGTCGCAGGCACTTATCCTTACCTTGGATATAACGGTGACGGCACTGCGGCAAATACAGCAAAGCTATTTAATGCGCTGGATGTCGGTATCGATGGTTCAGGAAACTTGTACATCGCTGACCAGCTTAATTACCGTATCAGGAAAGTTACGCCACCGTCCGTTGAACCTTTCAAAGGATATATTCATGGTAAAGTTTTTTATGATCAGAATAACGATGGAATCAGGAACGGCTCCGAAAAATACGCAGATGGAATTGAGATTTCATCAAAAGGCAACAGCCATGAGTTGAGAACTATATCAAAAAACGGAACATTTATTTTGCAGACCGACACGGGTTTTTATGAAACAAAACCATTAGCACAGGAATATTTTGCTTCAAGGCCTTCATCGACCTGGAGCGAACTTCGACCTGGTTCGGCCACCGATACTGTTGAATTTGCACTGCTTGCAGTTGACAACAAACATGATATCGGTATCTATTTCCAGTCCACCAGTGCGGCAAGGCCTGGGTTTAAAACAACCCACGAACTCCGATATTATAATCAGGGAAATAAAGTCGCCGAATCAGTAAAACTCACGGTCATAAAAAGCAGTAAAACCGATAGCATCGTTTCTATACCAATGTATTCCTTTGCTTCGGGAGACACATTGGTGTGGCAACTGGACCCAATTGAGATAAACAGTACCAAATCAATCTTAATAAGTTCCACAATACTGGCACCACCGGCTGTTAACATTAGCGATACATTATTTTATCGTGCATTCATAAGTCAGGACAGCCTGGATACCAGGCCATCGAATGATACTGCTATGTTACGCCAATTGCTAACCGGATCATTTGATCCGAATGACAAAGCAGAAATACATGGAGGGATCATATCTCCTGAATCATTAGTTTCAGGAGAAACCCTTCAATACACCATTCGTTTCCAGAATACCGGGACCGACACTGCATTTACTGTTGACATAAGAGATACGTTGGATCTTATGCACGATCCCGCAACGCTTAAAATGGTGGCAGCCAGTCACGATTATCGTCTCTCAATTAAGAATGGCAACCAACTCAGCTGGAGGTTTGACAATATTTTGCTACCCGACAGCAATGTTAACGAACCTAAAAGCCATGGCTTTGTAGTCTTTAACGTTAAGTTGAAGCCAACAGCCGCTCTTGGTGAAATCGCCCGCAACAAGGCAGCTATTTATTTCGATTACAACCTACCCATCACTACTAATACCGTTACTACTAAGGTAAAAAAATTGCCGCCTTTACCAGGAAAGCCTGTCACTAATTTTCAATCAGGCATTTATTGCGGCATGCAGGCTGGACAAACATATAAGATCCTTAATGTTCCGGTATCGGCCAGGCCAGAATTGATTGTTGACGGTAAACCTTTACCTGTTAACTCAAATGGTGACTTTGTTTTACCAATAAACAGTATGCAACCCGGTGAACATCTTATTCGTATCCGTTTTTCAAATGAATCAGGTGAAGCTTCATCCGTTTTTCCTTTTAAACTCATTCGACCGGTTGTACCAGAACTCCAAATAATTGCTGACAAGAACGTCCTGATCCATAACGAAGAGTCCGTAACAATTACTTCCATTGCGCGCCAGGGAGGTGGGACAGATCCATCTTACCTGTTCGCTCTTGACAGGCAATTCACTAAGGTACTTAAAGCCGAAAGTTCAGGCAACATAGTAAGCATCAAAGCTGCTATACTGGTTGAAAAAATAAACTGGATTTATGTGCAGATGAAAACCAGCGAAACATGTTTCACAAATGCCACAGTTACAGATAGTATCATCATCACAAAAAACCTTACAACAACTGCTTTGGTTGATCCGGATAACCCGTTGGCCACTATCAATGTATTTCCTAACCCGTTCTCTAACACCATTTATGTTTCAGGACTTTCACCTATCAAGTCGTACAGTATACAGTTATTCGATACAAAAGGAACAAATCTGCAAACAACTATTTCAAGGAATGAGCAAACGGTAACTCTCAAAACAATACAACTCCTGCGAGGTACTTATTGGATGAGAATCTCTGATTTAAAAACAGGAAAAATGGTAGGTACTTTACGGATGCTAAAAGTTTGATGTACCAAAAAAATAAGTGAATTTTAATTATAGCCTTTCACTCTCGTGTGTTGTGATCTGCAATTCCGTTTGTTCATGCCCGAGATCTACAACCGGTGAATCCACGTTATGATGATATTCATATAATCATGTTTTTGTTCCCGACAATAGTTTAAGGATCCTTGCGGTCCGAATTGCGATGCTATTCGTTTCTCAAACTTTTTACCGGGTTGGCAATGGCCGCTTTGATAGCCTGGAAACCCACCGTAACCAGGGCGATTGCCAGCGCTGACAAACCTGCTGTTACAAACAAACTCCAATTAATGGTGATCCGGTAAGCAAAATCTTCCAGCCATTTATTCATACTCCACCATGCAATCGGAAAAGCAATAAAAGCAGCCAGCAAGACCAGTATGATAAAGTCTTTGGAAAGCAAAGCGACAACTCCCTGTACTGAAGCCCCCAATACTTTTCTAACACCTATTTCTTTTGTGCGTCTTTGCGCCGTATAAGTGGCCAGGCCAAACAAACCAAGACAAGCTATAAAAAGAGACACACCGGTGAATATACCAACCACCGTTCCCATACTTGCTTCGGAACGGTATTGCGTCTCAAACTCGCTGTCTAAAAAACTAAAGTCGAATGGTGTGTTCGGTGCAAAGCTTTGCCATTTATCTTCAAGTTCTTTTAGTTTATCACTAACGCTTCCTGGCTTCAGTCTTACGGAAACATAGGAAAGTCCAAGATTATAAGTATTGGACGAAGTATGAAACAAAGCAAAGGGAGCCACTTTATTGCGCACCGATTCTATACTAAAATCCTTCACTACACCAATGACGGTAAACACTTGTGAATTGCCGGGATAATTCAGCACTTTACCGACCGGGTCCTTCCATCCGATTTCAGCTGCAGCAGTTTCGTTTAAGATGACTGAAGATGAATCCCGGAAATTCTTTGAAAAATTTCTTCCTTTTAAAACCTGGACCTGCAGGGTCGGAATAAAATTTTCATCAACCATAAATGAAGAAAGCCCGATCTCCGTATCTACCGGTTCATCACCATTAGATGAACCAGCAACATAACTATCACCGAAATTCACTTTTGTAGGGATGCTTGAACAGACGGTTGCACTTACAACTCCTTTAAGTTTGGTCAATTCCTGCCGGAATGCCTCTTCACTGTTGCCCAAACGGTCGGTATTTGCGATGACTACTACCCTTTCCTTATTCAAGCCAAGATTTTGATTCCTGGCAAAATCCAGTTGCCCGAATACAACAAGGGATGCGATGATCAGGACTATGGAGACGGTAAATTGAAACACTACTAAACCATTACGGATAAAATTATTTCCACCTTTTAAAGGGAAAAACTTCATTCCCTTCAGCACAACCACCGGCTTAAATGAAGTAAGATATAGTGCGGGATAGCTGCCAGCAAGAAGACCAGTAAGCAGAAAAAGCCCAGTTACAAAAAGCAAGGTATAATTTCTAAAAACCAGGCTGAAAGAAAAATCCTTACCGGTTACTTCATTAAAAGGATGAATCAAAACAAGAACGAGTAACAAAGCCACAACTGTTGCTATCGCACTATACAATAAAGCTTCTATAAGAAATTGTTTTACCAATTGCTTTTTCAGAGAACCTAACACTTTGCGAATCCCAACTTCCTTTGCCCTTTTTACGGCCTGTGCAGTGGACAGGTTCATAAAATTGACACATGCGAGGATGATGATGAAAAGGGCTATAATGGAAAAGATCCGGATGTATTTTATATCACCCAGGGTGGTTAAACGCGAAGCCGTACCCATACCAGCCGAATAAAGATGCACCGATGTAAATGGTTGCAGGTGATACTCAAGTTTGCCGCCCTTTTTAACAAATTCATCGTATGATTGTCCACGTTTAAAAGCATGCGTCTTAACCATTACCGGGAATTTCGACTCCAGGTTTTCCATGGCTGCTTTATTTACCGGCACATTATCCCGCAATTTTACATAAGTACTTACCTGCAGCCATGACCAGTTCCAGCTTCGCTTTTTTACTACAGGATAAGATGAAACAGGTGCCAGCATATCAAATTGAAAAGAAGATTGAGCCGGGATATTTTGCAGGATGGCTGTTACAGTAAATGGCGTTTTATCATTATCAAACAACAGGATTTTCCCAATGGGGTTTTCTTCACCGAAATATTTTTTTGCAGTTTGTTCTGATAAAACAATTGAATTTGACTTATTGAGGCAGGTTGCCGGATCACCTTTAACTACCTGGTAGCTGAAGACCTGCAAAAAATTTGAGTCTACGGCGAGGATACGCTTTTCAGTAAAATAATTCAACACCTCTTTTCCTTCCTCGTAACGCACCATAATATCACCGGGACGGTAAATCCTTGCAAATGTCTCCAATTCCGGGAAACTGGCTACCAGCGCCGGCCCCACAGCAGGAGCCGTATTGCCGGTCAGGAATTCATTACCATTATCGCTACCGGTCATATTGACCTGGTAGATCTGATCAGCTTCCTCAAAAAACCGGTCATATTTTAACTCATCCTGTATGTAAAAAACAATCAGCAGCACGGAAGCGATTCCGATAGCCAGTCCGGCGACATTGATAATGCTATTCGATTTGTTGCGGGAGATGGTTCTCCAGGCAATTTTGATATAGTTTTTTAGCATGGCTTGGCTTATTATAGTAATCAAATGTAAAAAAGCCCGGGATATTAAGCCGGGCTTTTTTATTTTTAGTTTTGATCCTCATCAGGGCATTTGATCCTTGTTCTATTTACGTATTTCCCAGCTTAAATGGTCGTCCTCATCAGGACAGTTGATCCTGATCACGAACTTAATTATATGTTTCCATCTTTGTTTTCTGTACGAAGCGTTTTGATCTTATTCATTACCCTTTCCGTTATCGCATCACAGTAAACAAGATTAAATTCAAAAACATCTGCCGCTGAATAAGATTTTTCGATTTCCTTTCTTAGCATTGTTTTTGCCCGGTTGAGACGAACTTTTACGTTTGTTTCACTGATCTGTAAAACATCTGCTGTTTCTGCGATATTGAATCCATTAATTTCCCTTAAAGAAAAAACCATCCTGTAATCCAATGGCACCTGTTGCAGGGCATTTTCTATGATTGAGCCAAGTTCCCTGTTCACTACCATCTTTGTTGTATCGCTATTTGACTGTTTTGAAAACACGGGTATTGAATTATCATTTAATTCTGTGGCTGCCTCATTTTTGAAACTAAATTTCTCTTTTTTCCTGTAACAATTATGAAGCATTATTTTAATTATCCAGGTTTTAAAGGATGCGCGGTTTTCAAATGTTGACAAATTCAAATAGGCATCTATTAATGTATCCTGCATCAGGTCTTGTGTATCCTCATGCCGGTAGCTATAAGAGCGGCCGGTTTTGTACAGGCACGCATTATACCTGCGAATAAGGATTTCAAATAGCCCTGATTCACCGGCCAGTATTTTTTCTATGATTGCTATGTCTGTATATTGCTCCGACTCTCCCATCCTGAAAATCGTTTGTTTATGCCGGGTTAAATTTTGCCATCCGCGCAAGGGAAAATGCACCAATAGCCATTACCAGGTCCCGTACAGCAACATCCAGGTAATTACCGCTTGCCAGTAATGTAAAGGCAATTAATGTTAACCAGGCTGCTACTATATATCCACCAATGGCGGGTTTTGCCAATACAATAAACCCGGCTATTATTTCAATTACCCCAACGATCATCATAAAGGTATGGGGAGCAAAGGGTAACAATTTCGCAAGATCCGGATTAAGATATTTTTCCCAATCAGTAAGTAAATTAGTGAATTTGTCTAGCCCGGCAACAATGGGGACAATACCATATGTTAATTTCAGGAAGTTGAAAGTGGACGTTGTTGGTTGGTTAAGTGCGATTGTTTCCATTTTTTTGAAGTTTGGTATACTTTCATGGAGACAGTGAACAATGAAAAGGTTACAATTGCCAGGGAATTTCTACCTGGTTTTCCTGAAGTCTGAAGGTCGGAAATGTGTAAATTGATAAAAAGCATTACTAAAGGAACCAATATCGCTATAACCACACATAAAGGAGACTTCTTTTATCGATTTAGTTGTTTTTAAAATGATTTCAATTGCTTTTATCATTCTTACTGTTTTCAGATACTGCAAAAATGAAATTTTTAATGTTGATTGAAACAAACGGGACAATGACCTTTTCCCAAGATTGAATTTTTTGCTTACAGATTCTAAACTGAGTTGTTCTGATATGTTTTTCTCAAGATGCCTCACGATCTTTTGCATGCGGTCATCGTCAGTTAATGGCAAAATGATAGGCAAAGACTTGTTGCTTATCCCGGGTAATAGCTTCTTCAATGAAATAAGAAATTCAAAATTATAGTCTTTAATAGTTACATGTTTCCCGTCCCACTGCTCTGTGTAGTTAATCATTTGAATCAATAACTCCCTTGCAGGGTATATGCCCAGCCTTTTATAAAACGGATTAGTGTGATCATCCAGGCCATAAAAATACAAAGACCGGAGAACCGTTGCAGAATGTCCTATCCGAAGAACGTGCTTTAATCCTTTCGGAATCCAGAAATAGTGGCGTGCCGGAACAAAATAAGTTTTATTAGCAATGGTAATGTACGCTATTCCTCCTTCAACATAGCTTAGCTGCCCCTTATTATGAGTATGAGCGGGAATTAACTTTTCGGATTTTTCATGCAATACAAATACCGAGTTAGGTCGTTTGTTTATTTCAGGCAATAATGCAATTAAGCCCATTAACATTAATTATTTAAGCAAGTTAATCGATTTGGCTGGAATAACTAAAGACGGTCAGTATTATTAGAATGAGCCCCATTACTTCCTGCCTGAGCGCCTTATCAAAATTAACATGATGTTAAGATTGGCCTGAATGAGCAAATTTTTGTCTATTTATCTAAAACGTCTTAACGTATTTAATGGTAATTTTGCCTGGTATGAGTGAGAGCATCCAAATGAAGAAACCTGCTACTTTGGCCAAAGTAGATCAGAATAATTGTGGTGAATTAATCTGGTGGTCGATTCACTTCGGCATTACTCCGGAAAACATTCTATCAATCATTAACAAAGTCGGGAATTCAACGGAGGAAATCAGAAAATATCTTCAACATTGTAAAAAGAACTCTTAACTATCTGATAAATATTATGCCTCCCCTGATAGAAATAAAACGAGCTTATGACAGGCCTCTCAAAAAGGATGGGTTTAGAATATTGGTTGATAGAATCTGGCCAAGAGGGATAAAAACCGAAGTAATTGAAATTGATGAATGGGCTAAAGACATAGCGCCTTCCCCTGCTTTAAGAAAATGGTTTGGGCATGACCCCAAATTTTGGAATGAATTTCAAAGAAAATACAAATCTGAACTAAAAAAGAATAAAGGTGTTGATGTCTTTGTGGACAGACACAAAGATAAAAAATTAGTGACGCTTATATACGCCGCAAAAGATGAACATCATAATCATGCCTTAGTGTTACAGAAGTACCTGCAAGAGCGATATGCTGACAGTTAACAAAACATGGCAGCACTCAATTTACGCTTATCACCTTGTTTAATTCAAAAGCCTAAACATCAAATGTCCTTTTCAAACTTCTGCCTTTCTTTAAGTGGAAATGAAAAAAAAGCAGAGGCAGGCAGATTAATTCCTTTATGACTGGACGAAATAATGATGAAAAAAGGAAGACAACAAATTATTAATCTTGATCAATGCAAATAGATTGGATCAGGATTAACTGTAACTTACCTTTTTGAGTGACATCATTTACTATTTGACCTATGCAAAATCCAGAATCATTCCTCCATCGTTATAAACAAAATAACAAACTCAGTATCCGTCTTATTTCACCGACATTCGGGCACCTTGCTTCCGAAATAGTTGGCATATATGGGCCCACACACCGCAAGTCACACTATTTTTTCATCTTTATGATAGAAGGCCTCACCCGGCATGGCGTAGACCTTCACGAATATGATATAAGAAACAATGAACTTCTTTTTATCCTCCCCCACCAAATCCACAAGCTTCCATCCACAAAAAAAGGAACCGACTATTTCAAGCTAGGTTTTGATGAAAACTGTCTATCCCTCCTACCAAAACAATATCCTTTCCTCATCAACCCTTTTAACAAGCAAAAGATTCAATTTTCTTCTTTACCTGCGGCAAGGGTGAAATCTGTATTTGAAATTCTCCAGGAATTGTTAAGCGCGATGGATACAAGTCCTGACATAATCCTGGCACACCTCAACAGCCTTTTTACAGAAATCAACGCAGCTTATTTTGCTACTGATAAAAGCCCTGCAGACAACAGGCTGTCTACATATATCCGGTTCAAACTGTTTGTAGAAAATAATCTTACCGAACATACAACTGTTACCGATATCGCTGAAAAGCTCACGGTTGGTACCAACAGCTTGTACAGCATTGTTAAACACTATGCAGGAGTTTCTCCTAAAGAATTTATTACAGGTCGTCTCATGCTGGAAGCAAAACGCCGTCTCTACTATTCGGAAAGTTCCATCAAGGAACTCGCTTACGATCTTGGATTTAACGATCCAGAATACTTCGCCCGTTTATTTAAAAAAGTAAACGGCAAAACTATCAGCATGTTCGTGCAGGATTTGTCAGGGGACTAATATGATTTGTCCGGCTCCTGTTCTTATGTTCTCGGCATCTTTGTTCAACAATAAAATTTAAATTATGAACAGAAGATTAGGAACAAACGGCCCTCTTGTATCAGCAGTAGGATTAGGATGTATGGGAATGTCCGGCGCCTATGGACAAAGCGATGATAAAGAATCCATAGCCACTATTGAAAGAGCCCTTGAACTCGGGCACAACTTTTTAGACACTGCCGATTACTATCGGATGGGACATAATGAGGAGCTCATCTCCCGGGCCATTAAAGGCAAACGTGACAAAGCTTTTATTTCGGTAAAGACCGGAGTACTCATTGCTCCCGGCCCTAACAAATCGATGGCACACGGGCCGGTAAATGGACATCCTGATTATATCCGAAATGCAGTAATGTATAGTCTTCAGCGGCTCAAAACTGATTATATCGATCTTTACACCCAGGGACGTGTAGACCCTAAAGTGCCTGTTGAAGACACAGTCGGCGCGCTATCCGAATTAGTTGAAAAAGGAGTGGTTCGTTACATCGGGCTCTCGGAAGCATCCACAGCGACAATACGCAAGGCTGCTGCCGTTCACACCATTACCGCTTTGCAAATTGAATACTCCCTCTGGAGCCGCGATATTGAGACCGAAGTGCTTCCAACAATCCGCGAGCTTGGGATCGGGCTTGTTGCCTATTCGCCCTTAAGCCGGGGCTTCCTAAGCGGTGAATTAAAAACACCGGAAGATCTTAAAGACAATCGCGTCAACATGCCACGCTTCCAGGGTGATAACTTCTTCAAAAACCTGGAGTTGGTGGAAAAAATAAAAACGATTGCAAAGCAAAAAGGCTGCACAGCATCACAACTTGCCATTGCATGGGTGCTTGCGCAGGGTGAGGATATCATTGCCATCCCCGGCACCAAAAGAATAAAATATCTTGAAGAAAACATCTCCTCCGAAAATGTGCAACTGACCAGTGAAGACCTGGGAAGCATCGAAGCAATTATGCCTGCCGGAATTGTTTCAGGCACACGCTACCCTGAAAGATTTATGGAACACCTGAACCGATAACACTATTAATAGGCTCCAAGTATTTTGTATGGACGAGTATCACTGGAAATCACCGGGGTAATATTGCTGCCATCGATGGAAGCTGAATAAATAAAACTTGTCCCGGTACTGCTTTCATACACGTCGAAAAAAAGCTTCGTACCATCTGGTGAAAGTTTGGCATTCGTACCATTCAGCTGGCGTCCGGCAGGCAAGGTAATCGGAATTTTTTTCTTGCCGCTCCCATCATAATTACAGATAATAAAACCATCAAGCTGGTCCTCTAAAAGAATGATGTTCTTTTGGGAAATATTGGTGCTATCATTTGTGACCACGGAAAGCTTCCCTGCACTTGTTACCTGTAGCCCGTCGCCGATCATTACACCGCCAAGGTTAGTAGAACTGGCCGCCGGCAAAATATATTCAGCCACCTGGGCAATGGCATCTTTACTACAACTAACCTGGAAGATTAAAATAGCGCAGGAAAAAAGGGTCAGGGCAAGGGATCCCATGAGTAATTTTTTCATTTGGATTGGATTTTGATTTAAATGCAATAACGCAGAAGATAAAAAAATATTATTTTCAGCCTAACAATCTCTATGAACCGACTGAATCAGCTCATAGACTTATTGTAATTAATTATAAAACGATATTGTTTTGCGGCTGCAAAACCGGCGGCAAATCAGTCTCCCCAAGCATCTCCCTTATATCAATCTCTACCGCCCGGCTCATTTGTGAGATGGGAACATCATTAGCATTACCTTCAAATGGATTCTCTGTGCTTTCACCCACCTGTTCCAATGATGTATATACCCATGAGATCAAAACGCTGAATGGTATAACAAACCAAACCATATTCCCTTTCAAAAACCCATCAATATTTTCATTCAGGCTACTGAATTCCCCCAGCAGGGAAAATGGAAGCAAAATGCAAAACAGTTTTACAAAAAGCGTATTTATGGTGGCATATTGCCTGGGGTAAGGAAAATTTTTGATTCTTTCACTCTTTCCCTGGTGGTTGGAAAATTCTCTTAGCGCACTATGCATTTCCATAAACCTGAAATTATCCAGCAAGCCTTCTGTATAAAGATTTGTCAGAGCAGTGCTTTGTAAGCTTAACAATTGAACTGCCTTATTATTTTTGGACATGATCATTTCCAGTTCGTCCTTTGTTATGTATTTCAATAATTCCTTTTCCAAGGGCGTTTCCAGTTCGGGAATAGTATAAAATTGTTTATACTCTTTGTTATATGATTTGTTTGTGGATTCCCAATTCCTGTGCACTCTGAGCTGGTATCGCAAAGCAGTAAGCCATGCGAAATGTCGATAGATAATTTCCCTGGACTTGTTGTCGTCCCCGATAAAATCCCGGCACATCAGTGCCCAGGATCGACTGGCGCTGATAGCAGCGCCCCAAATTGTCCTGGCCTCCCAGGTACGATTATAGGTTTGTACATTTTTAAACCCAACAATAAAAGCGGTAGCCGTACCCAGCAAGGCCACAACCGTCCACGGAACTGATATCCATTTTAAATCAAATACCTGGTACAGGACTGTAGTAATAATGCTCCACAACAGGAGCCAAATTATGCTTCTTCGCGTCCAAAAAAGAAATTCCGAAAGTTTATATGATTTTCCACTATGCACTTTAAGAGAATTATTTTAAGAGAGATATGAATTATGAGTTATGAATTATGAAAGAAGTTATTTAGTGGTGAGTTATGCATTTTCATTCATAATTGAAAATGATAATTGACAATTGAAAATGCTAAGCAGGGATGGCCGCATAATCATTATGGGATAAACCAGTTACCCCGGCTTATAATTGTCCGGCTGCACTGATGATGAAATCCGCTACTTTGTTTGGTTGGGAAATCATTGGAACATGGCTGGATGCAAGTTCGATCGTGGTTGCATTGATCAACTTCGTTTTGAATCGCTGAAGATCAGGGTTGATCATTCCGTCTTTTGCTGCGACGATAACCCAGGAAGGTTTGGTTTTCCATGCCGGGCTGAACACTTTCACATGGGTGGCTGATTCAGCCCAGTCAACCTGTGTAGCGTATATTACTTTTCTTTCTTCAGGTGAAGCGTCCTGGGCAAAAAACTCGTTGATACCTTTCAAAGACAAAGATAAAAAGCCCTCGGGACTGAGCTGGAACTCCGGTCCAACACCTGTTAGTGGCATCGCTGCATTAACGTCGTTAACATTTTGTCCTTCCTCTGGAACCAATGCAGCAATGTAAAGCAATCCGGCTACCTTTGGATCTTTTCCCGCTTCGGAAATCACCATTCCACCATAGGAGTGTCCCACCAGCAGTACGGGGCCGTCCATTTGAGCTATGGCACGCCTGGCCGCAGCAACATCATCAGTGAACGAAGTGAGTGGATTTTGAGCAGCAATAACGTTGTAGCCTTTAGCCTGCAATTGTGTGATGACCTTCGACCAGCTGCTGCCATCCGCAAAGGCACCATGTACAAATACCACGTTCTTTATCCCTTTTTTGTTTGGTTGAGATTCTTCATTTTGTGATAACATAAAATTTTGTTTTTTGATTTTAAAATTTAGCTCTAACTGAGGTTTGTGAAGATTTATTCATTTTCCTTCACGGTTGTTTCCCCGTACGGCTGATCTTTCATTCGTATGCCATCATCCAGGAACTCACCGCCATCAGTTATATTTATTTCGTGCTGATCCGGATATATGCTTTCCTGGATTCCTTCTGGCAAAGTCACCTCTTTGTAGGAATCTCCTTTTTGAGGAGAAAGGATTGTATTCATGTTAAATCCTTTTTATCATTAGAAAATAAGAATACCTATTGCCTGGCGTATCGCTGTGTAGCTGATCGGTTTTTCACGGGGACACCGCGCCGACTTGGGGTTGTCCCTTGCACGAACGGGTGGAAAGTGCAAGCCCCTTACAGCCGCCTCAACGAGCTGACACCCGTCATCTTCGTTACGAAGGCACTGATCGAATAAACTTTACCTACCTAACTAACTACCTAACTAACTAACTAACTGGGTGCGGAACCAATCTTCATATTTAATTTTTCCAAGACGTGGATTTTCGCCTGGTACAAGCGCGTCATCATTCAATTCGGTTCCGAAATAACGGGCATGCTCATCCGCTATCAAGTGACGTGAATCTTCTGTAGCATCCAGGTAGTAGCGAATAAATTCATACATCGGCATACGTACCGGACCTGCGACTTCAACAGTAGTATTTAAGGGTCCACCAAGTACAATTTCCACCAATGCATTTACTACCTCTTCAGAAGCGATTGGTTGTACCGCACCTGTTGATATGTGAATCTCTTCGCCCATTGTGCCCGACTTTGCTATACCCGCAGCAAATTCAAAGAATTGTGTGGAACGCAAAATCGTATACGGAATACCGGATTTTTTGATCAGTTCTTCCTGCGCAAGTTTTGCACGTAGATAACCACTTTCCGGCAAACGTTCAGCACCTACCACCGATACTGCAACATGATGCTGTACACCCGCTTTAGTTTCTGCAGTCACCTGGTTATTGGTTGATTTTTGAAAAAACGCCAGAACTGCATTGTCTTCAAATGATGGCGAATTTGAAACATCAACAACAACATTTGCGTCCTTAACAGCTTCATCAAGGCCTTCACCAGTAATTGTATTAATACCTGAATTCGGTGATGCCGCTATCACTGTGTGACCAAGCTGGCGAAACTTGTTTACGAGATTTGATCCAATAAGTCCGCTACCGCCGATTACTACGATTTTCATTTTTTTGTGTTTTTAATTTATTTTATGATTGGTTTACTAAGTGCCTATATGATTGATAAGTATTCAAAAACTGTATTAAAAAACCCAGGTTGATTTCATTGTTTATCCTGCTATGAAAGTTTCAATGCTTCTTTGATAATAGTTGCCGCCTGCAATAGTGCCGTTTTAATAGCAGGAGTTTCTGCTATTGGATTCAACAAACCGTAATCATGAATCAATCCACCATACCGGGTTAATGTTACAGCAACCCCGGCTTCATTTAATTTCCTCGCATACGCTTCGCCTTCATCGCGCAGCACATCATTTTCTGCAGTTTGAACTAAGGCGGGCGGAAGTCCTTTCAATTGTTCCAAAGTTGCCTGCAACGGTGAGGCGTAGATTTCTTTCCGTGCATTTTTATCGGGCAAATAATTATCCCAAAACCAGATCATCATGTTTCTTGACAGAAACCTTCCCTCACCCAGTTCTTTATATGAACCGGTTTCAAAATCTGCATCAGTTACCGGCCACAGTAATACCTGGAGCTTTATTGACGGACCATCTTTTTCCTTTGCCATCAGAACGACAGATGCGGTCATATTTCCACCTACACTATTGCCAACAACAGCAAGATTTTTTCCATTCACCCCGATTTCATCTCCATGCCCGGACACCCATTTTATAGTAGCATATATCTGATTAATGGCGGTAGGATAACGGGCTTCGGGAGATGGAGTATAGTCTGGAAAGACTGCATCAGCCCCGCTTTCCACAACAAGATCTCTTACTAATCTCCTATGTGTCGGGTAATCTCCCAATACCCATCCCCCACCATGTATAAAAATGAATACCGGCGCACCTGGACCGGCGCCTATTGGTTTTGTGATATGTATCTTGAGATTTTCTCCGTCCTGGTTTATCATTTTCTCAGATTCTTCAATACCTGAGTAATCAACTGTGGTTGAATTTTGTGCATCAACCAGCACTTTTCGCGCATCTGCGGGGCTCAGTTGTTCTATAGGTTTACCTGTACCTGAATTAAGTACTTTCAGGAACCCTCTTATTTCTTTAAAAATGCGTGGATCGTTTTCGGCTTTTAGTGTTTGTTTGGGCTGAGCCATAAATATTGTTTTTAAATATGAATAATGTTGTGAATGCCGTGAATGTTGTGAGTGCCGTGAGTGTTGTGAATGTTGTGAATGTTGTGAGTGTTGTGAATGTGGGAGTGCTGTGAGTGTTGTGCGTGTTGTGAATGTTGTGAGTGTTGTGAGTGTTGTGAGTGCCGTGATTATTGGAAAATGATTTTCATGATGGAATAATTTTTTACTTGTTAGCCGCTTGCTATTGTCGGGTGATTTTGCAGCTTCTTTATCATATCAACACCGGTGCTTTCTGAGGATGCGCCATACCCGTCCACTATGGTGCCTTTTACTCCACCAGGAGCAGTTAGCGCATAGACGACGGCGTTATCTCCAGTCCTGGAATCTCCTTCAAAATGGTAGACTTCGTCTATATGAAATTCTTCTTCGTTTAGCCGCAAATCCAGGTTGCTGCAGTACAGGCAATCTGACTGCGGTTCAAAGTCGGCTTCATAACCTCTTTTCCTGAGATCATCCATAGCATCGACCAGTGATTCATAATTTTGCATAATATTTTAGTTTTAACTTTGATTGTTTGTATTCTCCCAAGGTTATTCGAATTGTAGTTTTTGTGTCATTTCCGGGCTAATGTTGTCTTCATAAACGAAACATGCATCTATGAGAAAACCTTTGAGTCCGTCAATTGAAGAAATGGCATAGAGCGTTCTGTCTCTGTCAGTATTCAAAGTATCTTCGAAATGGTAATATTCGTCTACCATGAAACTATCGGGCATAATCCAGCGGTTCAATTCTATGCAATTGACACAGGTTGTTTCTCTTCTGAACTTAAGCTGGTAACCCCGCGTTTTGAGACCTGCGACTATTTCACCAATTGAATCGGGATTGGGTATTACCTGTATCGGTATCAACAGTTTTTCCTGGTGTATCATTACAATAGTTTTAGTACTGGTGTATCTTTACAATAATTTTATTAATTGTTAAGCATGCTGCGAAAAACTACAATAAGTCTTCCCTGGATCCGGCTGCAACACAGTCTTCAGTATAGATCAATGGCTTATCAGTGAATAATTATTTTTGCTGACAATTGCTTTTACTGTCAGACTTATTTCAGCCTGATTAAAAGTTGTTATTGAAAAAATATTAGGTTACGGTGCTGTAGCTCAAGAGAATGTATTTCCTTCCGGTTCTCTATCTCATTTCCATCCTTATGAGGAAAATTCTTTTGTGTTATAACGAAGATCTATGCCAGTTTTTTAGATAATTGGTTTGCAATACTTTAATATTTTATCAATGAAATACTTTATTGCTATATCAATAATTATTGAAAAAATCCGTAGGTAGACTGTTGAACATGAATGTTTTATGGTTCGGACAAATAACTGTTGTAAATTTATTAATAATTAATAAAAGTTTATTCATTGTTAATAAAAGTATTAAGCAAATCAAATAAAACTTCATTGAAAGCAAAGATTCTGATAGTAGAAGATCAATTTATTGAAGCGAAAAGTCTCAATGTTATCCTCACGAACGCAGGTTATTCCACTTGTTCTATTGCACGATCAGTTACTGCTGCGTTATCAATCATTGAAAAAGAAAAACCAGACTTGGTGTTAGTTGATATTTTTCTACAGGGAGAAGGCACCGGTATTGATCTTGGTAAAATACTTAATGAAAAAAATATGGCCTTTGTCTATTTATCTGCCAATTCCAACAGGCAGATACTGGAAGAGGCAAAAACAACAAAGCCTTATGGCTTTATGGTCAAACCTTTTCGTGCGAAGGATGTATTGATTATGCTAGACGTTGCCTTGTACCTGCACAAAAACCGGGTGACTGAAAAAATCAATATTCCTTCCTCACAAAAAACCGCACCCATTGTCCTTCCCCCTGAATTCAGTCACCTCGTTGGCAGGAGCCAAAAATTTCTAGAATCACTTGAACGCGCCAAGATGGTTGGGTCTACAGATATCTCCGTACTGATACTTGGCGAAAGTGGTACAGGAAAAGAATTGATTGCTCATTCGATTCACAAGGTTTCCGCCAGGCGTCATAAACCATTCATCGTTGTTAATTGCGGAACATTGCCAGCTAATCTTATCGAATCTGATTTGTTCGGGCATGAAAAAGGCTCTTATACCGGAGCCGTTAATAAAAGGGAAGGTAAGTTTGATCTGGCTGATGGTGGAACAATTTTCCTGGATGAGATCGGCGAGTTACCGCTTGAACTGCAGGTCAAGTTCCTGCGGGTATTACAGGAAAGAGAAATTGAACCTGTTGGAGGCAAGCCTAAAAAGATTAATGTACGGGTGCTTGCAGCTACCAATAAAGACCTGGAAGAGGAAGTAGCAGCAGGACGCTTTCGCATTGACCTTTATTACCGGCTTAACGTTTTCCCTTTACTATTGCCATCGCTGCGGGAAAGAAAAGAAGATATACCGCTATTGGCAAATCATTTTTTGAAAAAGTATAGTACTGAAGAAGGAAGACGAGTCCCTGAACTGTCCATAGAAGCTACAAAAATGCTCATGCAGTATCAATGGCCGGGCAATATCAGGGAATTAGAAAATACTATCCAACGAAATGTGGTGTTTGCAAAGGGCGATTTTATTGAATCACTCGAAATACCAGCTTCAAAAAATACGGCCACTGTGATCCCGAACAATCACAACGGATTCAAAACCATGATAGAAAACGAACGTGATCACATACTTGCGGTGCTTGAAAGCTGTAACTGGAAAATATCCGGCAAAGGTGGCGCCGCAGAAATTCTTGATGTAAACGTGAACACGCTGAACTCAAGAATAAAAAAACTGGGCATTGAAAAGGACATAATTGCCAGGAAAAATAATTAACCATTTAAAGTATGTTGAACAGGCTAATTATAGTGATAATGCTGACCTTAACAGGACTTACAACTTATAGCCAGGGGGTTGGCAAAGAGTGGTGGGACTTGCTTCGGAAGACCTTAAATGAAGGGACACCAGATGCGGACCGGATGCATATTTATTTCATGGAAGCTCAATACCACATATTTAAATCCGGAGAGCTAAAGATCGATCTTGACAGCGCCGGGGAATGTATGCGTAAGGTAGCGCTGCTGAATAAAAAAATTAAATCGGATGATGCTGATAATATCCAGATTTTGTTTGAATCACTTCTTGCCAGGGAAAGAGGACAGGAAAAAATAGGAAAAGAATTAGCGGAAAAAGCTACCAGCCTGTTGAAGAATGCAAAGAATCAGTATTATGCAGGTGTGGCATGGTTTAGTTTATCAGACTATTATAATTATGCCATCCCGGTTGAAAATGCAGAGAAAAGACGTCTTGTCGAACTGGCTATTCAATCTTTTCATAAAGCTGGTTACGTAGAACAGGAAGCGTATAGTCTTAAATTTCTTGCTGATCTGTACGCGGTAGACGATCTGAGGGAAAAAGCTATCGAAAAGCTCAATCTATCCTTACAGCTTTATAAATCAATAAATTTTACAAACCTCCAGGGCGTATATATTTTATATTCCAACATCTATTTTACTGACGGCAATTACAAGCAGGCCCTGAATCATGGCCTGATGGCGCTGACGAGTGCCCTCAAAACAGGGGATAACAGCATGACCCTCTGCCAGGTCAATAATTATATAGGAATTATTTTAGGCCGGCTAAAAGAAAACGAAAAGGCAATTGGATACTTCAAGGCAGCGCTTAAGGTTGCTGAAGATCACAAGGACAATGACGCGGTGTTGCAAGTAATGGCTAATATCGTTGACAGCTATATTGCATTAGAAAATCCTGATGAAGCGTTGTTATTTATGAGAAAGCTTCCAAAAAAACTTCTAGAGCCGGGAGATGATGAAAGCTATATTTATACTCCACTATCCTATCTAAGAATTTACAACGAGTTGAAACAATATGCTGCAGTCAAATATTATTCCAACCAGATACTGCAACTCATCAAAACCCACCGGCCATCGGATAAGCAGCTGCACCAGTACTATTCTTTACTTATCGGTTTTCACCTGCAGTCAAAACAATATTCTTTGGCCAACATATATATTGGAACAATAGATTCATTAGGCAGGAAAATCGGTGACCCTCACCGGATCAAAGAAGATTATTTCCTCAGGTTCCGGTTAGATACAGCCCTGGGGTATTACAAATCAGCAACAGAAAATTTGCTGAAATATCAAACTTTGAATGATTCACTTTTTGATGAAACCACCAGCAGGCAAATAAGTCAATTGGAAGTGGAATACGAAACAGAAAAAAATAAAAATGAAATAACTGTACTGAATCAAAAGAACCAGTTGCAACAAAACCATCTTGACCGTGTGAAACTGGTAAGGAATTTTACAATCGGCGGAATTGCCTTACTGTTTGTCATTATCGGATTGCTCTACAGGCAATACTTGCATAAACAACAAAGCAATGAGGTTATACTTCATAAAAACGAACAGTTACAGCATCTCTTAACTGAAAAAGAATGGCTGATCAAAGAAATTCATCATCGTGTTAAAAATAACTTTCACATTGTGGCAAGCCTGCTGGAGATCCAATCAAGTTATCTTAAAAACAAAGAAGCCTTATCTGCTATAAAAGAAAGCCAGCACAGAATTCACTCAATGTCTATTATTCATCAGAAACTTTACCAGTCCGAAACATTGTCTACCATCCATATGCCCGAGTACATATATGAACTGGTTGAGTACCTCCGTGAAAGCTATTCTATCCGGGAAAACATCGGATTTTCACTGCAAATAGAGAACATCGAATTGAACCACGCGTCTGCAATTACATTAGGGCTGATACTTAACGAGGCGATTACCAATTCGATTAAATATGCGTTTGCAAAAACGGCAAACAAAAAAATCTCGATATCGCTTACTCATATTTCAGATTCTCAGCTTTTATTGAGTATTGCTGACAATGGACGCGGGCTTCCTGTTGATTTTGACACCAAAATAGGGGCATCGATGGGTATGGAATTGCTCCAGGGTCTCACCGATGATCTGGGAGGTAGTTTAAGCATTGAAACAAATGTCGGAACGCATATAAAAGTAATTTTCAACTTTAAGCCGATAGACCATGCCAATGTTTCATTTTCTTGATGACTTTGAAAAGGAAAGTCGGAAGTTTACTTAAACTCCGACTATCCTTTGGAGCAAACACTATGATTTATTTCACCAGGCCCTTCGTAGCTTCCATAATTGGATAACGGTCTATAAATTGAATTACAGTTACAACTTTGCCGGCCTCATTGTAATAATAATCAGTATGGGCCCAAAAAGTAAGCGTCTTTCCATTTTTATATTTTACTTGTGAGAGCGTCCAGGCGAAAACCCATTTGCCGTTCGGAGCATACCGTGGCGACTGGCTTTCATTTATTTTTACCGGTAATACAATGACTTCAGGAAACGACAGAGATTCGATGAGTTTCCAGCGGTTGTTCCAGTAATCTTTAATGGCTTGTTTGCCAACAGCACTATCGCCTGCTGCCCAGAAATACCGGGCACTGTCATCGTAATTGGCTGTCATTCCATCTATATCGCCTTTAGCCAGGGCTGCGAACGAAGCTTTCAGGCCATCAGCTTCGCTTAAATCCAGTACTTCTGTAGCCGGCTTTTTGACAGAGCTGCTATCAGTGGCTACATCGCCTGCAGTTTCAGCTTGTTTGTCGTCGTTGCAGGCCCAGAGGCATGCACAGAAAATAATTCCAGGAATAATCTTCTTCATGTTTTTTGTTTGAGGGTTATATGATGAGGAGTCGAGACCTTGGAAATGCAATCTGAATAATGGGGAGGGTAAGGGAAGATTATGGCGGGGTACCTGTAGCTAAGCTATGTTTTAAATCAGATAAACAAAAATATATTCCTTCCTTATCTCACATAAAACGGAAGGTTGGCAGTAGCGACATTGTTATTCCCATCAGTGATGTAAACGAAAAGACGATACGCCCCTGCTTTTGCCGGAGACTGCAGCGTTGCTTTTCCTTCACGAGTTGATTTGATAAGTCCTTCAATTGGTTTCGGTCTTGCTTCGAAATCACCACCTTCTCCCACTTGTGTGGGTTCAGGAAGCAGCTCCCAGCGATAATTGAGTTTATCATTGTCAGGATCCGTAGCATATGTGGCAACTGCACTGATGCTGCCCGGGGCCAAATATACGTTTTGAATCGATTTGAGATTGTTGATTTGTAATGAGTAAACATGCGGAGCCTTGTTTGCCGGCCATTTTCCTGACCATAAAAACTGCATCACATCCATTACTTCAGACTCTTCCCCTTTTTCTGTAAACAAGCCATACCAGGTAGGTGTTCGCTCTTGTTTTTGTCCCCACAAAAAAACATATGAACCAAGGCATTTGGCTCTGTCTCTTTCAACAGAATATTCGTACCTCATTTTATAAACACCAGCCTTTTCACTGCTCGTTTCTTCTATCGGTGATTTCCAGGCAGTCGAAAGTCCTTCCCAATGACCGGTAGGTCCCCATTCCGTCACCATATAAGGTCCGTTCCATCCAACATTCTTCAATGTTCCCGGAAGCGTTTGCAGGCCACCATAGGTGTTGATACCGAGGAAATCTATATCAGTTGTTTTTTCTTTAATCAGATCCACCAGGTTTTTATTGACTCCAGCGAGAATGGTTGAGGTAGGATGATTTGGATCCACCTCATGAATCATCTTCGATATGTCATTTACCGCATCCCATACCTTTGTATTTTTATACTGGAGATTCAATTCATTTCCAATTCCCCAGGCAAGCAATGCAGGATGATCTTTGTATTTCATTACTTCGGCACGGATCTTTTCAAGTTGCATTTTTACTGAGTCAGCGTTGTCATAATTAAATCCATGACGTTCGCGCGCCACATCAAGTCCCATCAATACGGTAAGTCCGTGTTTCTGGGCAGAATCCAGGATCTTGTCGGCGCCACGTGTGCCCCAGGTACGTATAGAATTTCCGCCGTAAGCCGCAATCCTGTCAGGGTATTTGCCACCGCCTGCTCCGTTAACGAAATACGGTTTGCCCGCGCGCAACAACTGGTAACCGCTGTCAGTCTTCTGAATTTCCGATTTTATGGCACCTGTTTTTTGTGCAAAGGCCATAATATTGATATAAATGCATACCAGGACTAAAAAGAATTTTCTCATGATGAACGCTGATTTAGAAATGACTTATCCGTGAAATTTTAAAGATTATTTTTTATGAGCTCTACAACTATTTCCTTTTTGTAATTCTTACCCAGTCCACAATCATCTTGCTGTTATTATTTTTTATGAGGTCAACTGTAGAAGCAGGAAGACCATAATAAGGTTGTTTCACACCGTTTACCTTGGCAGGAAACGCACCGCCAAGCGCAAAATTCAGAATAACGAATTTTGAGTTATCGAAGGCCCATTTTCCGTAGTGCTCAACCATCGGTTTTGTTACACGGAACATTGGCTTGCCGTCGTATTTAAAAACCAGGCTATCGGGTGTCCAATCCACCGCATAGGTATGCCAGTTAGTAACGTCTGCTTTCTCCGGGAAATAGAACCGGTCCACAAACGGAGTTTCGCCACTGTACCCGGGGCCGTGAACTGCCGCACTGGCCCAATCTTTTTCTCCCACATATTCCATTATATCGATTTCCCCGGTTTCCGGCCAACGACCGGCCCCCAGCGCCCACCATGCTGGCCAAAGCCCTGCACCTTCAGTCAGCCTGATACGTGCCTCAGCGGTTCCATAATTAAATTCCATCTTGCCACGGGAATCAATCCTTCCTGATATAAAATCGAATTTCTTACCCTGTTTTGTTATGAAGCCGGGTGAATATCTTGGATGAAGAACAAGAGCCCCGTTTTCAATAAAAACAGTATTGGAAGAATCTACATAAGCCTGTTGTTCATTGTTAACGGTGCCACCGGTAACTCTTACGTTCCATTTTGTGGTATCCAGCAACGGGCCTGAAAAGTCATCAAAAAAAACAACTTCCTGCCCCTGCTGCAATGAGCTTGTCTTAACAGAGGAAGCACAGCTGAATGATAAAATGCAGAATAGAAGTAAACCCGATAGTTGTGCGGACGTTGATTGATAACCCATAGTTGATAAATAACTCTTAGTCGATTGATAACCCATAATTTATTTTTGAAAGACCCTGATATAATCTATAATAAGATGTTGTGGAAAACTGGTACTGGCATCAGGTGCGCCAGGAAGATTTCCTCCAACAGCCATATTGATCAGCAGATAAAAATTCTCATTAAAAGGATAATTGTTATTGCCAATATCTGCCTTGCTGATCGTTGTGTAAAGATTTCCGTCCAGGTACCAACGGATCTGGTCGGTTTCCCATTCCAGCGAAAAAACATGGAACTTATCATTAAAGGTTCCTGCTGTTAAAGAAGTGCTCCTGGTGATATAGGTGCTGCCGGGTCCCGGACCATAATGTACTGTGCCCAGCACTTTGGAAGGCTCACCACCTATGTATTCCATCATATCAATTTCGCCACTCCGGGGCCAGCCGCCGAACACATTATCCTGTGGAAGTAGCCAGAAAGCCGGCCATAGCCCTTTTCCTACCGGCAGAATCGCCCTGATATCAATCCGGCCAAATTTAAAAGCTCTTTTGCCTTGTGTTTTTATACGGGATGATGTATAATTTTTACCGCCGAATGTTTCAGCCCGGGCTTCGATAATCATTTTGCCGTCCTGAAAGAAGAGATTGTCGGGTGATGAACTGTAATATTGCAGTTCGTTGTTTCCCCAACCACAAAGAGTGGGACAGCCATCTCCCGTTTCGTAAGACCAGGTCGAAGGATCTAATGTTGGTTGATTAAATTCGTCGTTCCAGGACAGACTGTAGCCTGCATATGTAGTTGGTGCATCAAAACCAGTATTGCTGAAGCCGATTTTTGTATCGTTATTTCTTATCGTAATTATTATTTTGCTTTGTAGCAATGTAGCATTCACCGGCCTGGACAGATTTACATAAAAGATCTCGTCTGCCTCTTTAATATCATCATCAACAAGGTTAACCGTAATGATCTTTTCCGTTTCATTTGGTTGAAACACCAATGTTTGATCGGTAACAGCAGCAAAGTCCGCCCCGATTTTTGCGGTACCATCGCTGGTTGACCAGTTGACAGAAACAACGCCGGAAACCGGCTCACTCAACGAAATTTTCAACTCTGCTTTGCCACTGTTTTCAGCAACCGGGACGTCGCTGAAACTGATGGTGGGCATTGTCTCCGGCCCTTTATTCTTTTTGTCGCATGCAGCTGCCAGTACAAAAATCATGAGTGGAACTAAGTATCTATTCAGGAGGCAGTCTTTTAAGAACATTTTTCTCATTGCATTAATTTATTTCTTCACACTTACCACCTGAACCCTGTCATTATTTTTTGAAAAAACGACGATCGTTTTGCCATTTGATTTTAGTTCAAGTGCATCCCTTACATCCCCGGGAACATAGAGACCGGTTAATCTCCTGTCTACAGCAGTAAAGGTCCCTGTTCCGTTACCTTTTAGCAACGTGCCAAGCCCTGCGTCGCAACGGCCCTGCTGTACTCGAAAGGGATAAAAATTTCCGGCAAGTAGCAGGTCGCCCTTTCCATCATTGTCAAAGTCCTTATAAACTATTGAACTGACAACACTGAACTGTGCCTCTTCCGGTAGTGGTTTACATTCGAACCGTGCACCACCATTTATAAATAAAGACGTTTTTGTATTATAGATATATAGTTTGTCAGCAGTTTTCGCCCGGTCTTCGCCCAGCAAATTTTTTATAGTAGCTTTTGCAAAATCATCATATTTCAGGTACCGTTTATTCAATACAGGCATCTGCTCAACCAGTTCGTCTCTCGAATTAAAAGGGTAACTAATGCCCTGAATATACCAGCTCATCACGGGCTCCTTCCTGCCATCGTCATTAAAATCAGCTGTGTATGTAACCATGGGTTCATTGGCTGATGTTTTGAATGAGTTATTAAGTCCAAGATTGCCGGCTATAATATCCATATCGCCGTCCCCATCAACATCGGCGACCAACAATTTGTGCCACCAGCCATTTGATTTTTCCAAACCCCACTGGACCGATACATCCATCAGCCGGCGGCCATTCTCATTTTGAAAAACCATTACAGGCATCCAGTCGCCGGCAATGATTAGATCCTGCCATCCGTCTTTGTTAAGATCGACCCATACAGCATCATTGACCATCCCGGCCCTGAACAATTCATTTCCCGCAACCGAAGCAGTGACATCAGTGAACCTGATCTTGCGGGTTGATTTATCGAAATCATTTCTCAGAATGATGTTTCCCGCACTGGCAGGATATTTAACAGGTATAGTTCCGGCACCAACAAACAGATCCTGATCACCATCCTTATCATAATCTGCGGCAATTACGCAGCTTCCATTATATACTTCAGCGGGTAGCGCAGTGCTATCGCGGACAAAATTTCCTCTACTATCGTTAATGTATAACCGATCCTGAAGCCATGGACCGGGATAGAACCATTCATTTCCGCCACTTGTGACATAAAGATCCTGATCACCATCGCCATCCACATCAAAGAAAATTGCTCCCATATCTTCTGCTACAGAATCGGTTATCCATGGCTGTGAGGCCGATGACAAGAATCTGCCATCTTTTGCCTGCAGATATAACCTGCCAGCCTGGTTTTTAGCTCCGCCGATAAATATGTCATCGAGCCCATCATTGTTAACATCGGCTCCCGCCATTTTTGGTCCCTGCCTTGATAGTTGGTATGGAATCAGATATTCGGTTTTAAAATCAATGTATGAATTTTCAACATGCCTGAAGTCGATGCCTGCCGACCTGCTGACATCTTCAAATGTGAAACCTGAATCTTTATGATTAGGTGATCTGAGATTTTGGGAAGAGTTGAATTGCGATGAAGCGTTTAAAGAAGCATTGATAGCAACAGACTGCTTCTTCGAAATGGTGATTGTTGAATTAATTGCCGGATCAGTCACAACCGTGGCAGAATCACGGTTCCAAAAAACCTTAATCTCCTTCACGTTTCCTACCTGACCCAATCCAAAGTTTAGTACGTAATCGACTGATGACTGGTATCCCCTCACAGGATACATCTCCTGCATCTGTTCCCCGCTGTCTGTTTTTACAATGACCCTGGCACCGATAGCGAATCGATTCTGATGATCGCCCTCCAGCTTTATTTTAATGAAATTATTCCCGAGAATAACATCAGCATTATTTCTAAATATAGATACAGGATCATTATTATTACATACAATAAGATCCAGGTCACCATCATTGTCCAGATCTGCATAGGTTGCGCCGCTGCTGACTGATTCTTCATCCAGCCCCCAGTTGCTGGTTTCGTTGGTAAATGAAAGCCCCCCACCATTACGATATGCGTAATTACTGATTTTTTTGGTTGGCATTTTCTTCACGAGATCATATAAAGGCATATTTTTCGCATAACCCATGGCGGTAGAAACATCAAGGCCCTTTTCCGCGGTTACGCGCAGCGCTTCGGCCACTTCATATCTCATAAAATCCAGGTTGGTCGATTCGCGTAAATAACCGTTTGTTACAAACAGGTCCTTGGCACCATCATTATCGAAATCTGCAAATAAAGCAGACCAGCTCCAGTCTGTATTTGACACTCCTGCCAGTTGGCCGATCTCCGAGAATACCGGCATTCCATCATCAGTAAACCCACGATGAAGCTGAAGCATGTTGCGGTTATACTGATAACCGTAGCCACTATCAACCATTTTTGTAAACTTATCATATTCATCCGGACCCTGTAAAATCTTCTGGCGGTAGTTTGATTCAGGTAACATATCCAGGGTGAGGATATCGGGCAGGCCATCGTTATTAAAGTCTGCAATGTCGAGACCCATAGTATTTCTGCTCATGTGCCCAAAAATCCTGTGGCACACATCCGTGAAAGTTCCATCCTTGTTGTTCAGGTAAACATAGTCCTGCTCGTGAAAATCATTGCTTACAAAGATATCCGGCCATCCATCGTTGTTTATATCACTTATCGATATTCCCAGTCCAAAATTTATTCCACCGCCGAAAATACCTGCAGAGTCACTTATGTCTTTGAACCGGTTTCCATCATTTCGATAAAGACGGTTTCCGTATTCAGGATGGTGAAGGGTCCGCAGCCGGTGTGTATTGAAAAATGGAGAATAGAATTCGTTTGCATGATTCAGTAAAAACATATCCAGGTCGCCATCGAGATCGTAATCAAAAAAGGCAGACTGGCTGGAATAAGTGCCGGGGGCATCAATCCCGTATGCTGAGGATTTCTCAGTGAAAACAGGAATACCATCTTTATCATTTCCCTTATTGATAAACAATTGCTTTGCCCGGCTCTCCGCGTTTCCAAAACCGGAATAACACACATAGATATCTAACAGGCCATCGCCATTAATATCTACCATATTTGCCCCGGTGCGCCAGGCGTTTCTGCCCGCCACCTTGCTCTTTTCTGTGATATCCTCAAATCTGAACGATCCTTTGTTAAGGTATAGCTTTGACGGGGTTTGATTACCGGTAAAAAACACATCGGGAAGGCCGTCGTTGTTTACATCCCCAATGGCTACCCCATTGCCGTTATAGTAGTATTGATAGGTGAACACATTGTGATCCGCGGTTTCTGTAATGGTATTCGTGAAATCTATATTGGTAGTTGATTGTTCCAGTTTTTCAAATAAAGTATCAGGCCGGTTACATGACATAGCAGCTAAGACAATTAATATATACCACAACCTGAATTTCATAATCAAATCAATCTACTGAAACTTCATAATCAAATCAATCTACTGAGAAATCAATATACATTCATTTATATCATCTGCACCAGCATTTTATCATCTGCACCAGGCAAAATATACCTGCACCATATAGTCATCCTGCCATCAACAGATAATCAATGCTCCTGTCAACATGCAAAACAATAACCCTGGCCTGAAAACCAGGGTTATGAATGCAGATTGGAATTAAGGGTGTTTATTATTTATGTGATATCGTGGTTATTATTAAATGTTATACGGTTAAAACTTAGTAACCGGGGTTTTGCGTGAGTTTGGCATTTCTGTCAACCTCAGATTGTGGCAAAGGCATCAGGTTCTGAAACTCCTGGTAATTCCGGCTTTCCCATAACGGATAATTATACTGCAGGGTGCCATTAGTAAGCCTGGTGATCTGAACTTTGCGTATCGGCTCTTTAAAATATGTTGAACCAAGTTTCCACCTTCTCACGTCGAAAAACCGATGCTCTTCAAAAACAAGCTCTACCCTTCTTTCGTTCCTGATCCGTTCGCGCATTTGTTGTTGTGACAAGGCAGCAAGAGCTGGCTGACCTGATCTTGAACGAACCTGGTTAATTGCAGCGAGTACACTCATATCCGGTCCGACAGCTTCATTCTGGGCCTCGGCATAATTGAGCAGCACCTCAGCATAACGAATAAAAATCCAGTCGTTGTCAGCATTGCCTGCAGCGCCGTATTTTGTAGTATCAACCATCTTAAGTAAACCATATCCCATCTTTGAACTATCGAGCCTGTTTGCATTATTTGTGTTGCCACCTCTGAAAGTTTCAATGACAATTCCGCTTTTGTAAATGGAACCCTGGTGAAGTACGGATTTATCGAGGCGACTATCGCGATTGACATAAGGTTTTTGAGCATCGTATCCGGAACCGCCGTCTGAGATCGGCAAACCATTTTTCATTTCGTATGCATCAACCAGGTTTTGTGTGGGAGAGAATCCGCCCCAGGCACCGTCATTAACACCAGGAACACTCATGTACCATTTGTTTCTTGCACCATCGCTCGGATTGAGACTTGGATTCTGAAATTTCCGCGCAAATATTATTTCCCGGTTTCCCAGCTTATCAATAAACAGTTTATAATAATCGGGGTGTAGACCGTACTCTCCTGAACCTGGTGTCGGCCCGAAGGCCATCACTGCTTTAGCAGCATTAGCAGCGTCTGCCCAGAGAGACGCGGTGTTACCGGAGTTGTTAAGGGGACTTGCCTTATAAAGCAGTATCCTCGCCTTTACGGCAAGTGCGGCCACCTTCGTTGCACGTCCCAGGTCCGCAGGCGCACTTGCAACAGGAAGTGCTGCTGCCGCTTCGTCGCAATCTTTAACTATCTGAGCTACCACTTCATCATAGGTGTTTCTTGGAATAATAGCTTCCTCGGGTGTACCTGCAGTCAGCATCAGTGGAACACCACCAAAACATTTTGCGAGTTCTGCATATGAAAATGCCCGCAGAAATTGAGCCTCGGCTTTCATCCTCGCCTTTAATGCTGCATCTCCCGGAACGGCATCTATTTTTTCCATGAACATATTGGCTTTACGAATCACTGCATAGTTCTGAACCCAAATATCATCCGCATAAGCCCATGTTGTCGGCAGCACGCCCTGGTTAAGACCCTGGGTAGATGCCGCCAGGTTGTTTGCTTCCGCGTCATCCTCGGCCATTGCAAACGCACTCATCCCTCTTGACCAACCGGCATCGCCCGGATTTTGATCCCGCCGGGAAAATCCGTTTGGCAGGGTACCATAAACATTATTTAAAAACCGGTTTGCGAATTGTATGTCTTCAAACACAGTTACATCAGACAAAGCATTGGATGGATAAATATCAAGCAGATCCTTTTTACAAGAAGCAGCAAGGGTGGCCAGAAACAATATTCCTGTTACCCATTTTAAATTTCCTGCGTTCATACTTACGTTTTTTATTTTATTTACTAAAATCAATTTCATCCGTTCATTTCTATTTTTTATAGCCGAACGTTTCATACAATCACTGATCAAAACTGGAGGTTCAATCCAAAATTATAAACTGCCATTACAGGATAATACCAGCCATTGCCATCTGAATTTTCCGGATCAACATTATGCAGCTTTGTAAATGTTACCAGGTTCTGGCCCGTGGCAAAAATCCGCAACTGTGTGGCTCCAATTTTTGAAAGGATAGCGGGACTGATGGAATAGGCTATCTCTACATTTTTCAACCTGAGATAGGATGCATCTTCTATCCAGAAACTATTTCCACCATTGCCATAGGCAGGACCGCCAGGTATCTGGTAGTTGTTGGTAGTGGCTGTCGCGTTGGTACTCAGCCTTGGATATTTCGCGTTAGGATTATCCGGTGTCCATCTATCGAGCCATTCCTCAGTAACCCTGCCACCATTGAAGAAAGCAAAACCTGCATTGTTGGTCAATTGTTGGTTAACACCAGTTGCACCCTGAAACAGGAAGCTGAATTCAAAGCGTTTATAGTTAATACCTCCGGAGAATCCATAGACAACGCGTGGTATATTTCCATAATCCAGGAACTGCCTGTCAGCATTATCAATTATACCATCGTTATTGAGGTCCTCATACATTATATCTCCAAGGCCGATAGGGAATGCAGTGCTCTTGTTATAGTTCTTAAAGTCTGCAGAATCTTTAATGATACCTATCGACTTGTATCCGTAATAAGAACCAATTGGATTCCCGGCCACCTTGAATTCGGCAGGCACATTGTCTGCCTGGGCAGCATTCAATATTTTATTAGATGTGAAAGTGAAGTTGCCTCCGAGATTGTAGGACCAATCCTTTGAGATCCTGTTTTCATGGGTCAGGGTGAGCTCAATACCCCTGTTCTGCACCTTTCCTATGTTTTCAGCAGGTAAGGGTCCGCCATAACTGGATGGGATCTGGGCAGAACGTGTAGCGAGTATGCCGTCCCTGTCTTCCATAAAATAATCGAATTCCAATCCCAATTTGCCACCAAAGAAACGCGCTTCAAGGCCAATATCTGTTTTTGTGGATGTCTCCCACTCAACAATCGGGTTAAACGCATTTGGATTCAGGCCCGGAACAATCGTTCCGCCAAAGGCATAGTTATTTGCAACTGTGTTATAGCTTGTAAGATAGTAGAAACGGGATCCTGGCAACAAATCGTTACCCAGTTTCCCCCAGGATCCTTTGATCTTTAAATAGTCAAGGAATCTTCCTGTAGAAGCCATGAAATTCTCACTCGAAATCACCCAGCCTGCAGAAAGAGCGGGGAAATATCCGGTCCGCACGTCAGGTGCGAAATTCTCTGACTGATCCCGGCGCAAACTTGCCTGGAAGAGGTATTTATTATCAAAGTCGTAGTTGATACGGGCAGCGGCGCTTCTGAGAGCAAATCTATCCTTAGTACCAGCTATAGTTTCAGTGATAACACCGGCCGCATTTGTAGACGGACCCTGGCTAAGTACATCAAACAAAGAGAATTCATATCCCGATCTGGAAGCACTAAACTGATTTTGAGGTCGCTCCTGCTGCAGTAATAGTACAAGCGCGGAAACGCCATGCTTTCCAAAACGATTAGTATAATTCAGCTGCCCCTGAAGTTCAGTCTGGTCATTCTGGAAAAAATTCTCCGCCAGACTTGAGTTGTTATAAGCAGAACGGTCATATCCATTGGTTGTTGGGTTCCGCGTATAAACATAAACATTTTCCGTCCACCGCTTACCATAGTTCATTCTTTTGTCATAGGCCAATACACCTTTGATTGACAAGCCTTTTACCCAGGGTATCTGTTGTTCTATCTGGAAATTGGTGAGAATGGTATTGTTTTCGGTATTGTCATATCCTGCTTCAGCATCAATCGCCCTTAAAGTGTTCACATAAGAACCTACCTGCGCATATCCCACACCGGGATAGTCAGCAACAATTGTCGGAGGATTTCTTAACGTATGTTCAAAAATGCCAGAAATACCTGTTGTTGGTGCGGTTCTTTTTTCAAGTCGACCGGCAAGATCGATTGTAACTTTTGTTGTTTTGGTAACCTGCAAATCAAGATTTGTTCTGAGGTTGTATCTTTTGTAGTTCAGGGAATTGTATAAACCGTCCTGATCGAAATAACCGAGTGATGCGAAGTATTTAACCCTGTCTGACCCTCCGCTGAATGATAAGTTGTGCTGCATCTGGGGAGCTGTTCCACCCAGTACAAGTTTTTGCCAGTTGGTATTCGGAAACTGTATAGGATCGGAACCATCTCTGAACTTTTGAATATCTTCATTACTGAAAGCCAGCGGAAGATTATCGTTTAATAGTGCTTCATTGAGCATCGTGGCATATTCATATGACCCGAGATTGTTGTTGAATTTCGTGACCTGCTGAAAGCCATAGTTGAAAGAATAGTTCGCCGTAATCTTACCCGATTTACCTCTTTTGGTAGTTACCAGCACAACTCCATTGGCACCTCGTACACCAAAGATAGCAGCCGAAGATGCATCTTTTAATACACTTACAGATTCCACTTCATTGGCATCAAGCTGAGAAAAATCTCTGAAGGTTCGTACGATACCATCAACTACAAAGAGTGGCTCCGTGCCGCCACTGAAAGTGGAAACGCCACGGATAAATATATTTGCATTATCCCTTCCCGGTTCGCCGGAACCTTGTTTGGTTACGATGCCCGGAACACGACCCATCAATGCATTACTAAGATCCGAAACAGGAGCCTGGGTCAGGGCCTTTGTATTAACTGTGCCGATCGAACCGGTAAGATTATTTCTACGTTGCTGTCCGTATCCAACCACGATCACATCGTCTAAAGTGCCAGCTTCAGATTCGGATAGTTCGAAGTTTAATGCACCACTGGCTGTAACCGGTCTCTCCTGGGTTCCAAGGCCGGTAAATGAAACCACAATTGTAGATCCGGAGGGAACACTCATCGAAAAATTTCCCCCGGCATTAGTAATAGTTGTGGTGGTGGTACCTTTCAGATTTATGGAAGCCCCTGCAAGGGGTTCCCCTGTTTTTTTGTTTGTAACCAGGCCGGTTACCTCGAGGGTTTGCCCATGTAATACGGCAACCGAACAAAGTGTAAGAAATATGCTTGTTAATATTTTACCTAGACGTTTCATATGCAGCTATTAAATTAGTATGGAAAAATTGCTTAAAAGCGGTGCGGTTTGTTGGTTACCCTCTTCTCATTGAGCCACAAATTTGAACTGGTGAACTGTTTGAGTTGAAGTGCCTGAACGTAGCACCATAGCCGTCGCAGATATGGAAATGATACGGTAAGTATTGGATGATATATCCGTAACACCTATAAAATTTGCAGGGGGCAAGCCAGGGGTTGTTATCGTTGCTATGCCTGCTCCTCCGGAAACACCTGGTTGAAACGTGTAAGTAATATTATTGTATGACCTGTCACCACTACAGGTATAATTAGGTGACAAATTACCGGCGTTGAAAGTAGAACCATTCGCCGCATAACTTAGTTTGAAGTCGGTGGTGAAAGTGTATACATCATCTTTCTGGCAATCTGCGAGTGGACCACCCGGAGAATATTGGCCGGGATTGCCCTCTGTGCCAACAATTATGGCGTTCGCTCCATCGGTTGCATCCAGTTTCCACTTCTTAGCAGTGAGCAATTTAAACTGGGCATTGTTGCCTATATCATCCACTGTAATTTCCACAGCCTGCTCCGCTGTAGTAAATCCTCCTCTGCCAAATGCCCTCAATTTGACGGTAAACTTCCCTTTTGTTGGGAAATAAGCAGTGTCTGAGACTTTACCTTTCACAAAGGTTCCATTACCCCTGTCCCACTGAAAACCCCATGCACCGGCGGAGGTACTTTGGAGAAGATAAGTGTTTACCCGACCTGTTACTGGTGTTACTGTAAAAGAGGCTGTAGCCGGATCGCCCAGCAGTCCTCCCGAATCGGGGGTGCATCCGGCCATAATTAAAATCATGGTTGGAATATCGATTAAAAGCAAAAATCTAATAGATTTTTTCATAGTATTAATAAATATTCGGTTGAAAAAATTGCACAAAGCGTAAGTGGATATAAAAAGTGAACATCGAAATTACGCTGCCGTTGTGTCAGTGAATTGCAAGAACCCAGCGGCCTTTGTAAAGTAGTTCAGTAACTGTCGGATTGTTGGGAGGAGCGGTTTTGTCCCGGAGAAGCGGCGTGTTAAAGTTAGCTACATGTAACGCTTGTCGAAGTAATGGCTTGACACTTATCATAAGCAAATTGTTGGTTAGTGAACGGCCGCAATCGTAGGCCGTTTTAGTAGGATAAATGTAGTTTCAATTACTTCCGCGGAAAAACATCACACCACATCTCTACTACATCCTTCAAATAAATACGCTATTTTATGCCTGAATCACTACATCTTAAGTACATCAACAAAAAAAACGCTGCTCAAAAGGAACTGATGTACTGAATTAGCCCCTAAATTACTTTTATGTTTTGCCGAAGGTTATTATTGCCTGTTTTACTGCTGTCAGCGATTTTATGTACTGCCCAGTCTTATATAGGTTTGCGGGAAATCAGGAATTTTCAAAAGCAGGATTATAATGGCGGTTCACAGAACTGGAATATAAGGCAGGACAAGAATGGTATAGTCTATTTCGCTAATAATGAGGGACTTTTGAGCTTTGACGGTGTTTTTTGGAATCTTTTTCCCTTAAGTAATAAGACTATTGTAAGATCCATCGAAATAGCAGGCGATAATCGTATTTATATAGGCGGTCAGGATGAGATTGGCTATTTTTCTCCTGATAAAACCGGCAAATTGTCATTCGTATCTTTAAAACATCTTATCCCGTCGGGGGATCAACAGTTTGCTGATATTTGGGACATTGTTGCTGTCGGTGAGGATATCTTTTTCCGCACATCCCAGAAAATCTTTCATTACACCAGGGAGAAAATGATCGTTTACCGCCCGGAGAGCAATTGGCTTTTTCTTGGACTGCTAAACAATAAACTGGTGGCACAGGACGAGAAAACAGGAGTCCTGTTATTCCAGGATGGAAAATGGGTCCCCTATATTGACAAATCCCTCCTGCCCCGAGGTGCCTTTTTAAGAAAGGTGGCTGACTATGGCCGGGACTCTTCACTGGTGATAACTAACAACGGTATAGTCATCATCACTGGTCAAATGATACTTCCCTTTACAATCTCCGGTCTTAATATTGACTCAAACATTTTATTCTCCAGTCTTCTGAAGGTAGACGAAGAACATTTTGTACTGGGCACCTATTCAAAAGGATTTTATTTAATCAACAAAAAAGGAACCGTCGTTGAGACTATTTCGAGAAAAGATGGCTTACAAAACAGCAATGTAAGAAGCGTTTTTAAGGACAGAAATAACAATATATGGCTCGGCCTGGATTCCGGAATCGATTTTATAGTTTTTGATAATGCCATAAAGCATATTAACCCTTCCATAATGAATGGAGGCGCTGGTTATTCGGTGTTAACCTATAATGATGACATCTATTTCGCTATGTCAAATGGTATTTTCAAGCTTCCCTTACCACATGTAAAAGATTTAAGCTACGCCCCGGATAATTTTAAATTGATTGCTGAGGGGCAGACCTGGGGACTATCGGTGCTGAACAACATGTTGCTTGCCGGCCGTCATGATGGTTTTTTCAGGGTGTTGGAAGATAACCTGGCCGCAGTTCAAAAGGGAACCGGTTACTGGACCTTTAAGCAAATAAAAAACCAGCAATCACCCATTATTGTGGGAGGAAATTACTTGGGGTTAGCGTTGTTTGAATTAAAAAACAATACAGTAATTGAAAAGGGAAGTATCAGGAACTTTAGAGAATCCGCGCGATTTATCGTTATAGATAATGACAATACCATCTGGATCTCACACCCATATCGCGGAGTATACAGAGTGCTGTTAACAGAAAACGGCGATGCAGATGTCAGGTTATATACCACGGCAAAGGGTCTGCCTTCTACTTTAAACAACCATGTTTATTATGTAAGGAATAAGGTACTCATTGCAACTGAAAAAGGCGTTTATGAATATAACCTCCGGCTTGACATTTTTGAACCTTCCGGGTATTTCCGGGAGATCTTTGGAGAACAAAGCGTGCGTTATCTTAAAGACGACTCTTCCGGAAACATCTGGTTCGTACAGGAGAAGAACATAGGCGTCGTTGATTTCTCCAATCTGAAACCAAGGATTATATATTTACCGGAATTGCAGGGAAAAATACTCAGTGGTTTTGAATACATCTATCCTGTTAATGACAATAATGTATTCGTTGGGGGAGAAAAAGGTTTTTATCATATTAACTATGAAAAATATAAAGAGAGCAACCGCCCGCTGAATGTTTACATCCGTAAGATCATGTCCGGTGGTAAAAAGGATAGCCTGATTTTTGGCGGCTATGGACCCGGATTCAGTGCAGTTGCAAAACAAAACGAAAATACTGTTCCAGCCCTTTCCCACGACAATAGCTCTCTGCATATTGAATACGCTTCGCCTTTATTTGAACAAATATCAAACCTTGAATACAGTTATTATTTGAAGGATTTCGATACAGACTGGTCCTCATGGTCAAAAAAAACTGAAAAAGACTACACCAGTCTTCCACCGGGCCGGTACGTCTTCAATGTGAAAGTGAGGAACAACCTGATGGGAGAATCTCCCGCAGCCGTGTATTCCTTTGTTGTTTTGCCTCCATGGTACAAAACAATCTGGGCCTGGTTACTATATGGATTACTGGCAGCTTTGCTGGGTGTGGTTCTATACCTGAAACACCGGAAAAAATTAATGCAGGAGCGACAAAAACATAATGAAGAACAAAAACGACTGGCATATCTCCATCAGCTTGAAATGGAAAAATCCGAAAAGGAACTTATGAAACTCAAGAACGAAAAACTGGAAACAGAAATTGAGTATAAGAATTCTGAACTGGCCACTACAGCGATGCACCTGGTGCAGAAAGGTGAACTACTTATAAAGATCAAAGAAGAATTGCAACAAATCAATAAATCGGGAATAGATAAATCTGACTCGCCGGAGGTAAAGAAACTATTAAAGATTCTGAATGAAGAAGAAAAGTTAAATGAAGAATGGGAGCAATTCTCCGTTCACTTTGATAAGGTTCACAGTGATTTGCTGGTAACGCTTAAAGAAAAATATCCCGCATTAAGGGCGCATGAATTAAAACTCTGCGCATATCTCCGTATGAACCTTTCGAGCAAGGAAATTGCACAACTGATGAGCATTTCAGTAAGGGGCGTCGAAATAAGCCGTTACAGGTTGAGAAAAAAGTTGCAAATACCTACCGAAACAAATTTATTCCAGTTCCTGTTCGACCTTCAACGCAATAATCTGCCGATAGCACCAATGGACCCGGGTAACCTGGTTAAAAGCCCACAAATAATCGGGGAGCAACATCCACCGGAAAATTAAACTGCATAAACATCAAAAGAGAATTCTTATGCTAGAACGATCATATCAAATGTTAACATGCTGTAACGATCATACAAAATATTAACAAGGGACAATTGCCATTTCAAACATCTGCAAACAATTATTTAAACGATCATGATTGCCAGGAAACTTATCTATCTGCTATTTATAGCCATCGCAACATCCGCGCATTCCCAGCAGCCGGCTAACGGAAGCAAATCTTTATACGAAAGTAAAATTGATGATACAGCCGCTGTTACTTTCTCTCCTGAAAACTTTTCCATAAAAGCTGATGGTATTATGGATGTGTCGGAGGCACTACAAAACGCTATCAACACACTCAAAGTAAAATCAAACTTTGGAATAGTCTTGAAATCGCTGGGAGCAAAAGGTGATGGCCAGACCGACGATACAAAAATCATTCAAAATGCTATTGAAAACCACGAGGTGATATATATGCCGCAGGGCTGGTATCGCGTCACCGGGACCATTCGCTTAAAACCACACACAGTACTTATCGGGCTTAACCCGATTGCCACTCAATTGTTCATTTCCGACAACACAGAAACATTCAGCGGTTTCGGATCACCGCTACCCTTGCTCGAATCACCAAAAGGCGGCCGTAACATTGTTACCGGCATTGGTCTTGATGCAGGAGGTTCGAACCCAAGGGCCGTTGCCTGCAAATGGATGGCCGGAGAATTTTCTTACATGAATGATGTAAAGTTTATTGGTGGACATGGCAGCATGAACCGCGACGGGACAAGGGTGCCGACATATAATGCGAACCGCACCGGCGACGGCAATCCCGATAGAAAATGGGATTCACAATACTGGAACCTCTGGATTACGGAAGGCGACGGGGGCATTTTCAATAATATCTGGACCGCCAGCCCTTATGCTTCTGCAGGTCTTTATGTTTCCAATACCAACACTCCCGGAATCATATACGCAATGTCTTCAGAGCATCATGTTCGCAATGAGGTAAAATTCAAAAATACTTCCCGCTGGAAAATGTATGCCCTGCAACTCGAAGAAGAAGTTGCTGAAAGCTGGAACTGCCTGCCGGTAGACATTGATAGTTGCAACGATCTTTTTTTTGCAAACCTTTATTTGTTCAGAACCATCTGGCTGGCTAACCCTTACCCTTATGCGATCAAAACCTGGCATTCTCAAAACATAAGGTTCGCAAACATTCACAACTTTACACAGGTAAAATATACAATCGACAATACGCTGCTGGATGTGGGCACAAATATGGAGGTGCGTCCATGGCAAATCGCATGGCTGCAAATACCAGGTGATAATGGATTAGCAGGGCGCCCGGATGCTACTGTGAATTCAAAAACAGCCGGTACTGCTGACGGCCAACCATTAAAACTCGCCGGAGGATTTGAGTTTGCAGATGCTATATGCCGCGATAGCAAAGGAAATATTTTTTTCAGTGATTCAAGATGGATGCGCATCTATAAATGGGATGTGATTAAGGAGCAGCTAAGTGTTGTAACTGATATGCCATGGAAACCACTATCACTGGCCTTTGATACCCGGGATAACCTGATAGTTGTAGTTGAATATACCCCTTTAAAAGGGTCCGTCGTGGATGGGAAAAAGGAGATATATCCTAAGCCAGCTGATGCGGCCGGTACAGCTTACGGTGTCTGGTACAACACCGGTTCTACAGTTAAAGTCTTTACCGCTGATCCTTCCCGGCCTGAAGAAACTATGCGTGAGCTAATGCCCCAGCCCGGTTCTTCTGTTACAAAAGTCTTCAAGGCGCTGTACCCGGCTAACAGATGGCGCGACAACAGTGACTATATGAACATCACAACAAAAAAACCAGGATCGTATTTTATCGCCCCCGACGGTGTGACGGTGATACCTGTAGCCTATGATCTTATCCGATCCAATTCGCTGCTGGAAGCATTTCCCGGAAAAGTATTTCATGCCGTGGATGAATACAATAATAGGATAGTAAAATTTTCAGTGAGTGAGCAGGGACACTTAAGTGAAGCCAGTATACTGATTCCCAAAGGTGAGTTCTCTGTAGCATTGGACAATGATGGCAAAATATATGTTCCGGACGGACAGATTTATATTTATGATAAAAATGGAAAACCTTCCGGTGAAATCAGGATGCCGGAAAGACCTTCAACACTCATTTTTGGCGGTAAGGATGGAAAAACATTATTTGTTACTACGCGCACATCACTTTACAGTATAGAACCAAATTAACAGAATAGAACCAAATACCAAAATAGAACCATAATAACAGTGTAGTACTAAAACAAACATAAGGATCATTAAAACATACCGATTGTTCAACTTATCCATCTATCTGAATATATTTTTTCAACTCCGAAAATATTTTGCCGTCTTCACATTCATTCCGGCTGCGTTCTCCTGTTCCAACAGTCAAAACAATTCATGGACGGTTTATATTAATAATAACGGCACTTATTCTTCGCCTCGCCTTGTTGATCTCAATAATGACCAGGTATCTGATATCGTGATCGGCGCAGGAGGCAGGGAGGAGAAATACAGCGACACGGCAGTATTGGCGCTCGACGGTAAATCGGGAAAAATTTTATGGGCAATACCCGGAATCAATCAATATGTTGGCTCAGCTGTTTTTAAAGATATCAATGCAGACAATGTTCCCGATATTTTTATAGGCGGAAGATGGGCGCAGTTAACTGCCATTAATGGCGCCGACGGCAAGATATTGTGGTCCTTTTATCCCGGGCGCAAACAAACAGATGGCAGCGATGGTGGATGGTACAATTTTACCACACCGCAATTTATTCCTGACCAGGATAATGACGGGATAGATGAACTGATCATTGCAAATGGCGGTGATGCACGCGCTGCTCCTTATGTTACCACCAGGCCGGCCGGCCGGTTGCTGGTAATCAGCACCAAAACCGGAAATATCCTTGCCAATGCGGTTGTACCGGATGGAAAAGAAACGTATATGTCTGTGATTTGCGAACCAACCCAGGATGGCAACTGGAAGATATTGTTTGGCACCGGAGGTGAAACAATCGGCGGCGGCCTTTACCGTACCCGGCTTAACAACATTATGGAAAATGATATCAGCAGTTCCACATTAATTGCAAGAACTGAAAAAAAAGGATTTGTGTCTTCACCGGTACTGGCAGATATAAATAATGACGGTATAAAAGACATTGTAGTAAATGATTCTGAAGGAAAGATGAAAGCAATTGATGGCGTTACAGATTCAATATTGTGGCAGGTCAGCTTTCCTGGCACAGAGGCCTATACGGTTCCTGCGGTCGGTAGTTTCACCGGGGATTCCACTCCTGACTTTTTTGCGAATTTTGCCATTGGTACATTCCCCAGGCTCACGAAATCAATACGCTTTATGGTTGATGGAAGCAATGGCAGGATCGTTTTCCAGGATACTGTGCAGTCCTTTCAATATGCCAGCGCCGTCACTGCGGACCTTGACGGTAACGGACATGATGAAGTTATCATTAATCAAAGTGCATTAAGGAAAAGGCAATTTGATAATGTTTATTACTGTTACCTGATGGCTATTGATTTTACTAATAACAATAATATACTTTCCCTGAAGGATACTATTCAGTCTACTAATTTCGCATCTACGCCCTGGATCGGTGATATTGACAATGATGGCAAATTCGATATTATTTATTCTTCCGTAAGATATAATGATATCAACCTGGACCTGGCTGAACCACTGGGTTTGTTTATCAGCCGATACAAAACAAATATCCCGATAAAAAAAATGTCCAACTGGGGCGCCTTTATGGGTAGCCGTTATAATGGAACTTATCCCTGATATGAATCTTCAAGTATTACCATCTGTGCCGGACCGTTAGGTTTGATATGTGAAATGTCTATTCTAAGATCACCAGACATAAGTGGCCACTCCACCTCCGCCCAACACAGTAGTAGCGGTTTTACCGGCAAACCTTATCCCGAAAGTCTGGCTGCCGTTATCCTTATTCAATACAATCAGCACTTTTTTCCCCTCGGGATTTTTGAAAGCAACCGTAAGTATAGAAGTTGTATTTGAGGAGCTGATGCGAACGGACCCGGGCCTTACAAAACGGGAAGCATGAGCAATGATATAATAAGAAACATTCCGGGTGATGTTACTGCTTATAGTAAGCGCTCCCAGGCAATTGGTGCATCCGCCGTTTGTGTGTGGCCGGTATTCAGGATCTGAAGCGAGGTTCCATTCAAGCACATTGCGGCTCCAGTTCCTTGTGGCACCGATAATCAGCGTTTCTATATGCCATTTCAAATCTTCGCTAAAATTACCGGGTCCACCTACCCATTGCTCCGTGAAATAAATATTCTTTTCCGGAAAAGCATTGTGCACCTGCGACAATGCAGTGACTGGTCCGCCATATAAATGGAATGCCGATCCATCAACATACCTGGCTGCTTCAGGATCATTTAATATAGCCAACGGATAATCGGGCCGGTCGGCATTATGATCATATACGATGATTTTGGTGTCAATACCGTTAGCAGCAAAGGCAGGCCCAAGATGGTTTTTAATAAAATCAAGCTGCTCTGCCGGCTGCATTACCATGCTGGGATTGTTTCCGCCATGCAATGGTTCATTTTGCGGAGTGATGGCGTCAATACGAATGCCCTCGCTTTGCATTGCTTTTATATATCTGACAAAATAATTCGCATACACATCATAGTTGTCTTTAAGAAGGCTGCCGCCAACAAATGCCTTATTAGATTTCATCCATTGTGGTGCCGACCATGGAGATCCCAGAATTTTTATGGAAGGGTTAAGTTGAATTATCTTTTTCAGCACCGGTATCAGGTTCTTTTTATCTGGTTCGATAGAGAACCGGGCAAGAGGATAATCTGTTTCGTTTAGCGGGATATCGTTATAACTGAAAGGTGCAGCATCAAGATCGGATGCGCCTATGCTGACCCGGAGATAGCTGATGCCTATGGATGTACTGTCTATATTAAATAATTCTTTTAACAACTCATCTTCCCGCGCAGGTAGCAGACCGTGTATCACAGCAGCACTTCCACCCGTAAGTGTAAAACCGAACCCATCAATCGTTTGATATGTGACGGCGGTATCCACATCGATCACGGGATGGCTCGTTGTGGCATCTGCAAAATTCACTTCATCAGACTGCTTTTTAAAATAGATGAAACGGTCGGGCTGAGTAAGATAAGTTGAGATATCTGATCTTGAATTGGCTGGTGGTTCCGGTGATGCTGTTTCATTTTTATTGCCGTTTTTATTGCAGCTGCATGCTGCCATCAGCATAGAACAGGCAATCAGGATGTGATGAAATTTAGTTATCCTGGAAAGGATTGTTCGCATAATTCAAGTTTAATGT
>NZ_DATHKG010000028.1:0-29304 GCF_035489435.1 Flavitalea sp. | reverse complement strand
GATGCTGATTGAATGATGGGACAACGAAGCCTGCTATATAGGACTCGTAAGAATTGTTATGACTGGTATGATATTCCCCCAAGTGGATGAGCTAGTTGGGAGCGGGATTGTGCCTTTGCGCGGCCTTCGTACCGTGGTCGGCGTTACTGAAGCCGGATCAGGGCGATACTGCAACCAGCACTTGAAGAAACCCTAACAAAGCTGACCAGGGCAAAAAGCCGATCGGAGACAACAGCATAGAACGGCATAACGAAAGGTATTAACCACGGGACACAGCCGCAAAAAGGCACAATCCCGCTCCCAACGGTGCGAAGAAGCGGCCAAAAACTCTTGCATAATAATGCTGGTAAACAAAGAAAGCAAACCAGCATGTCGTACCGTAGTCGGAGTTACTGAAGCTGATCAGGGCAAAAAAGCCGATCGGAGACAATCCCGCACGTGCGGGACATGAGCAAAAGTATTAACCACGGGACACAGCCGCAAAAAGGCACAATCCCGCCCCCAACGGTGCGAAGAAGCGACCAAAAACTGTCGCATAATAAAGCTATTAAGCATAATAAAGCTAGTAACATAATAAAGCTAGTAAAAAGTACCGGGTTATTGAACGATCGCTACCAGGTTAATCCGCAAACTCCACAGCAAGCTTGCAACCTTCACCCGGTGCGGACGTCAGCCTCATTTTTCCGTTAAATATCTCAAGTCGGTTACGGATATTGGTAAGCCCCATCCCGACCTTATTGTTTGCCATATCAAACCCGACCCCATTATCTGTAATGATCAGTTGAATGGCATGTGGAAGTTGCCTTAACTCAATGAGAACATGATCTGCGTGCGAGTGTTTGATGATATTGGTGAGCTGTTCCTGGAGAATCCTGTATAATACCAGCTGCTTACTTGAAGTAATTTCGGCTTCATCAAAAGTGTCGTTCTGGAAGGTGAACTTTATATTCTTTGCTATTGTAATAGTTTCCGCAAGTTCACGTATCGACTCGACCAGTCCCAGGTCACTCAATGTAGGGGGAATCAACGACCTTGAGAGTGCACGGATCTCTTCTATCACCGTCTTTAAATGGATGGAACTTTTCTTTAATAAGGTTTCCTGCTCTGACTTGTTATTCAAAGCATGTTCTATATACAATCTCACCACCCCAAGCAGTTGATTGATGTTATCATGCAATTCTTCACCCAGCTTTTTTCTTTCTGCTTCAGCAGCCTGAAGAATACCCTTGGCCATTTCGTTTTTATGCAGCAGTTTCTCTGAAACGAGTTGCTGTTGAAGAGCCCTTTGAGTAGTAACGTCCTGCATCGCTCCTATCAATCGAACCGGTTTGTTTTTATGATCCCGGATAATTACCCCCCGGTCAAAAATCGTCTTATACTTGCCGTTTTTGCATTTGAAACGATATTCATCTTTCCAGAAAGTTCCACTGGTTTCCAGTATATTATCGATTGTTTCCAATACTCTTTTTTCATCCTCAGGATGTAGGTTTGTGCGCCACCAGGTGTAATTGTCCCGTAATTCTTCCTGGCTATATCCAAACATATCCTGCAATGTCCGGTTTGTGTACGATTCATGTGTCAGCAAATCAATATCCCAGACGGCATCGTTTGTTGCCATTCCCAGCATATTGAACCTGGTCAGCGCTTCATCCTTGTATTTATTTGCCTTTAATATCCTTGAGTTAAGTTTATTACTGACCAGATAAATAAAAATTGCAGAAGCAAGTACAAATATTACTCCCTTTAAACTCTGGATTGTGTTATGAAGTTCCATATCACCACGGGTAAAACTCCTCAGCAAAGCATCTGAAACAAAAATCCAGACAATGCCGAAAAGCAAAAAAACCAAAGCCAGAATTAAAGAAGATGATATTCTTACCCTCATAGTGTTAACGGTTGATTGTCTAATATCTGTAAATTTTAAGATATAAGGCAAAATTCGCTATAAAATTCCATTCACGGTTGTTTCGAATTGTGATATCATATCTTTGCACCATGCATTATGTTTCTATTGAAGGTTTAAGTAAATCATTTGGAATAAAACCGTTATTTGACAATATTTCGTTTCACATTGAGGAGGGAGATAAGATAGCATTAGTGGCAAGGAATGGCAGTGGTAAGTCTACCCTGATGAAAATCATGGCGGGAAAAGAGACGGCCGAAAAAGGCACTGTCTGGATCCATAAAGATGTTACTGTAGCCCTTTTTGAACAGGAACCCTCGTTCCGGGAAGATTGGTCCATACTTGATAATATTTTCAGCCACAATCACCCCGTGATCAACGCAATCAAGGAATTTGAAGTTTATAGCGAAGACGAAGATGTTGATAAATTAGGGGACGCCATTGTTAAAATGGACGAACTGAATGCCTGGGATTTTGACACCAAAGTGAAACAGATTCTCGGTAAGTTAAATATTCACCATCTCCACCAGATCGTCGGCAGTTTGTCCGGCGGCCAGCGCAAACGGGTTGCTCTTGCCAAAACGTTAATCGATATCGGCTTTGAACACAAACATGTATTACTTATCATGGATGAACCAACCAATCACCTGGATGTGGAAATGGTTGAGTGGCTCGAACATTATCTGAACCAGGAGAAGGTAACTTTATTGCTGGTTACCCATGATCGTTATTTCCTGGATGCCGTATGTAATGAGATCCTGGAAATTGACAGCAGTAATTTATACGTTTACAAAGGCGACTATGAAAATTACCTCGAAAAAAAATCAGCACGTATCGAAAGCGAGTCGTCCAGCATAGACAAGGCTAAAAATCTTTACCGGAAAGAACTCGAATGGATGCGCAAGCAGCCAAAGGCAAGGACCACAAAATCCAAAAGTCGCCAGGACAATTTTTATGAAGTTGAAAAACAAGCCAAACATAAAATCGAGAATAACCAGGTTGAACTTCAGTTGAAGATGACGAGGCTCGGTGGCAAGGTTGCGGAGCTAAAAAAATTATATAAAAGTTATGGTGAAAAAGTAATTCTCAAAGGAATGGATTATACATTCAAAAGAGGAGAACGTGTTGGAATAGTCGGAAAAAACGGTGTGGGTAAAAGTACATTCACCAATATTTTGCAGGGCATTGAACAAGCTGACAGTGGTAAAGTGAATATCGGTGATACCATTGTTTTTGGGAACTATTCTCAAACCGGCCTGGTGATAAAGGAAGATATGCGTGTAATTGAATACGTGAAAGATATTGCTGAACACTTTCCTTTGGCCAATGGCGGAACCCTCAGCGCTGCACAGTTTCTTAATCTGTTTCTTTTCCCACCGGAACAACAGTATACTTATGTTTCAAAGTTGAGCGGGGGTGAAAAACGGAGGTTGCACCTGTTGTCTGTGTTATTCAGAAATCCTAATTTCCTTATATTAGATGAGCCGACCAATGACCTGGATCTTCCGACCCTTGGTGTTCTCGAAAACTTTTTGACGGAGTTCCAGGGTTGCCTGATGATCGTTTCTCACGACAGGTATTTTATGGACAGGCTTGTTGATCATCTCCTGGTGTTTGAGGGTGATGGTTTAATCAGGGACTTCCCGGGCAACTACACGCAGTATCGTATTTCCTTAAAAGATCAGGAAGCTTCTACACCCAAAAATCAATACCTGGTAAACAGCCCGGCAGAGGAAACCAAATCAGAAAAGTTGGTTGAAGAAAAAAAGAAACTTACGTACAAAGAGAAAAGAGAATTTGAAATCCTGCAAAACGAAATATCAGCTTTGGAAAAGGAAAAATCTGTTATTACAGATAAAATGAACAGCGGTCAACTTCCATTCGCTGAGTTGCAATCATTGTCAGAAAGGATAGCTGAAATTACAGCGCTTATAGATGAAAAAGAATTGCGCTGGCTTGAGCTCAGTGAATTGCAAAATCAATAATTCCATTTTTCTATCAATTAATAATCAACACTAACCAATGAGAAAAATTATCATGCTTTGTTGTGCTTTTGTGCCATTGAGTCTATTGGCCCAGAACGCAGCAAAAGCGATAAAAGTGGCCAACCCTGTGCCATACGCAAACAGTATCACACCAGAAGATCTTAAAAAACATCTTTACATTGTTGCCGGCAAAGAAATGGAAGGAAGAGGAACCGGCACTGCAGGCGAAAGAAGAGCTGCAGCCTATATCGATAGCCAGTTCAAGGCCCTTGGTTTATTACCTGGCAATAAAGATAGCTACCAGCTGTACTGGCCGGTTTTCCAGGATTCGACCATTAGCACCGGTCTCGAAGTGAATGGTAAGACTTTCGAAGCAGACAAAGATTTCACAGTAAATCCAAACATGGCTTATTCCGCAACCATGTCGTCTTCTGAAGTTGTTTTTGTAGGATATGGTGTATCCGATTCAACAAAAGATGATTACAAAGGTGTGGATGTGAAAGGTAAAATCGTACTGGTATTACCCGGTGCAACTCCTGCCGGCACCTCCGCACGCAGACCTGCCGCTCTCTTTATACAGGAAGCTGCGGCCAAAAACGGTGCAGCTGCCGTGCTACTGGTCCAGACAAATTTTCCAAGACCTGCCGGTTTAAAGCTTGGCCAGCAATATACAAATGCGTTCAGGAAAACTATATATCCTAATACATTTACGATTTCAGAAGCAGTGGCTGAAGCGATAATGGGCCCCGATTACAAAACAGCCAGGGAAACTATCAAAGCTGGTAATGCGCCCGCAAAAACGTATAACGCAAACATCACCCTTGAATTTGCAAAGAAAACTTCAAAGATCCAAAGCAGCAATGTGATTGGTTATGTTGAAGGAAGCGACAAACGTGATGAATTCGTTTTTATTACTTCACATTATGACCATCTCGGTAAAAGGGACTCTGTGATATACTATGGTGCTGATGATGATGGTTCTGGTACTGTCAGTGTTATTGAACTGGCAGAAGCTTTTGCAAAAGCCAAAGCCGAAGGCAAAGGTCCAAGAAGAACAGTTGTATTTATGACTGTTGCTGGTGAAGAAAGAGGGTTATGGGGATCTGCCTTCTATGGTGATAACCCAACATTTCCATTAGAAAAAACAACAGTTGATCTCAACATTGATATGATCGGAAGAACTGATCCTGAGAGAAAAGGGGATTCATCAAACTATGTTTATGTAGTGGGCGATGACAAACTCAGTACTGACCTGAGGCCGATAAGCGAGGGCATGAACAAGAAATTTGCAAAGATGGAACTTGACTATAAATTTAATGATCCCAATGATCGTCAGCAGATTTATTATCGTAGCGACCATTACAACTTTGCAAGAAAAGGTGTTCCGATTATATTCTACTTTGATGGTATTCATGCTGATTATCACAAACCAAGTGATACACCGGACAAGATAAATTATGTGCTGATGACAAAACGTGCAAGGTTCGTTTTTCATACTGCATGGGAAATGGCGAACCGCAACGATATGTTGAAGCGTGATCTGAAACTAAATATGCCGGGTAGAAATTAATATTACAGGTAGAAGTTAATATTGCAGGTAGAAGATAATACAACAGGTAGAAATTAATACTAAAAAAAAAGCGTGGTTGTTCTGTTGAACGACCACGCTTTTTTTTATTAGACATCCAGCTTAGCTGCCGAACACTTTCTTTAAAATATCATTAACCCTTGCTGCCGGATTTTTACGGATACTTTGTTCTTCCAAAGCAACCTGGTAAAACATACCACCGAGTGCGCGGCCGGTTACATAATTTGACAGATCAGTATTCACTTTTTTAGTGAGGGGAATTTTGTTATAGGCTTCAAACACAGCAGCCCAGTATTTGGTTGCGCCGGTTTTTTCAAGTGCCCCGTCAATTACAGGTTTGAATGCATTAGTGAGCGGATCCCAGGTTTTACTTTTCAGATAAGTTGTGGCGGCAGAATCATTTCCACGCAGAATGCCAAGGGCATCCTGTACATTCATGCCCTTAACGGCATCAACAAATATTGGTGCAGCAGATTTAGAGGCTTCTTCCGCAGCGCGGTTCATTGATAGTATAGCGTCATCAACCAATTTGCCCAGGCCCGCACTACGTAATGTGGACTCCACTTTTTTTACTTCATCAGGCATCAGCACTTTGATGGCTGCATTACCCATAAAACCGTTTAATGAAGAAAGTTTATTTGCACTGTTTTGAGCTCCGACAGAAAGTGCTTCTTTTAAACCACTCACAATATCTTCATTACTAAGACCGGATCCGGACTTGCCCTTTCCAAATAAACCACCGGCTTTTTTAAGCAATCCTCCACTCTCCTGGCCAAATGTTATTACGGACATAAGCAGGAGAACAGGTAAAATCAAACGTTTCATAGAATTATTTTAAATTAAAAAATGACAGACCAATCATTCAGAATGTCAATCATCCAGGACCGGTATCTTCAGCCAGACGATTAATCGACCAGCTTAGTGGTAAGGATAACGTTCGAATTCCGAAAAAATTTGTTAATGCTTTATATTTTCTCTGTTGAATTGCTCTGTTGAATTTATTTCGACCATGTGTTGAACTTATTTCGACCATATATTGAACCTATTTCGTCCATATGCTGACTATATTTCATCCATATTTTGACTTTATTTCGTCCATATGCTGACTTTATTTCATCCATATATTGACTTTATTTCGTCCATATGAAGTCTTCAGTCCTTGGCATTTCATTAAAAGTGGTGAAGACCTCTTCCGGCGGTGTTGCAAGTTTTCGGCGCTTGATATCGATCCAGGCCCCGTCAACCGTTATCACTGCGGCAAGAATATTGTCATTTTTTATAATGTTGTGTTTTATTGACCATCTGGCGAAACTTGGCCCGGCACTTGCCAAACGGAGATCTATTTGTAATATATCGCCCAGTCTTACTTCTTTTCTGAATATACATTCCTCCCTGAACAATATCGGGCCGATATTATGTTCCATCATGAAGTTGGGTGTTAAACCCTGTGAATTGAGGAAGGAAATCCGGCAAAAAGCACCATAATCATAATAAACGGAATGGCGCAGATGAAGATTCGGATCCAGGTCTGACCATCGGATGTCCAATGGCTGTATATATAATTCCATAATCGGCTAATGTGATTAATTAATCTGATAACGTTTGTACGGACAAACTTCTGCCTAAAACTTCTAAATTAATCCATAATTAATGTCAATGTTTTGCGTTATTTGGACAATCGGCATTGAAATAGTAACCGTTCACTTAATTTCGCATTTCAAAAAAATATCTATATGAAATTGTTGCTCACCTTTGGTATTTGCAGTATAATCACCATGCAGCTTGCTGCACAGGCTACAAAAAAGCCAGCGACAACTGCTAAACCTTCCACAGCCTCCAAATCTGCCCCCAAAGCCGCCTTCAAAAAAGTGTCCACTCCTGCTTCAACGCTCAAAAATTCCATCGATTCATTCAGTTATGCCGTAGGAATGAGTTTGGCCAGTTTTTATAAGGAACAGGGAGTTGAGAATATTAACAGCGCGCTGGTAGTTAGAGCGATTAATGATGTTAAAGCCGGCAAACAGCTAATCAGCGAAGAGCAGGTGAACAGCTGTATCATGGAATATATGCAGGTTGCTAAATCCGCTAAGGCCTCGGGCAATAAAAAAGAAGGAGAAGCCTTCCTTGCCCAAAACAAAACAAAACAAGGTGTAACCACCACTGCCAGTGGTCTTCAGTACAGTATCATCACAGAAGGTACAGGTCCGAAGCCAACAACTGATGACCAGGTTAAAGTTCACTATCACGGAACATTACTTGATGGAACTATTTTCGAGAGTTCAGTGCAGCGTGGTGAACCGATTGTACTCGGGCTTCGCAATGTAATTGCAGGATGGACAGAGGCTTTGCAGCTTATGCCTGTGGGAAGCAAGTGGAAATTATTTCTTCCTTCGGATCTTGCTTATGGTGATATGGGATCCGGTGCTATGATAAAACCCGGAGCGACCCTGGTATTCGAAGTTGAACTGATTGAAATAGTTAAATAACTGATAGCAGAATAAAAATCAGGAACGACTACGAACTTATCAACTTCGTAAGGTTCCTGATTTTTATTTACCATTAAAAGTTACCCGGCTTTATTTACCATTTAAAAGTTACCCGGCCAGATCCTTATTCACCGATATACTTTCTATAAATACACGGACCTCATCCTTTGATCTTTTCATTTTTTTTGCCAGGTGTTCAAGTAGTTCATCTTCCATGCCTTTTTCATATTCCAGGTCTTCATCTGTAATGGAAATGTTTGTTTCCTTGATTTTAGATTTTACATCTTCCCAATCGGAACCAAGTGATAGTTTTGTATTTTCCATAACTGGTAATTTGAATTATTACAGCAATTAAAGTACCAGCTGTATAATGCAAAAAACGGAAAGCATTTAGCTTCCCGTTTTAATATTATATCTGCAATTTACGGAGTTCCTATTTTTCCCTGGAAATCATCTTCCGCCCTTTCACTCATTACTAATATCTCATCACTTCACTCACCACTCACAACTCACCACTAACCACTCACAACTCTTTACAAAAGTTTTCACTTATAAAGCAAATCATAGTACTCCGCCGCCATCCTGCCAGACTCAAACTGCAAACGTACATCACGCATACCGTTTTTGGCAACCTGTCTCCAGGTCTCATAGTTATCATAATAAAGCGGTAATATTTCTTTTTCGAGAATCTCGTAGATTTTATCAAGATCATACTGATCCTGTTCCTGAACACTCATCTCTGCATAATTAGCTTGTGGTACTACAAAACCATTATTACCATGATGAATAAACTCAGGTATCCAGCCATCATCCGTAGAGAAATTTACACTGCCATTCATTGCTGCCGTCATACCACTTGTTCCTGAAGCTTCGCGCGGCACCCGTGGATTATTCAACCAAAGATCAGAAGCTTGTTTAAGACGCTTTGATAAGGTCAGTTCATAACCGATCAAAACAGCAACATTTTTATAATTCTTACTCAGATGTACCAGGTGATTAAAATCATTGATAGCCGGATAATCCATTGGGTATGGTTTTCCTGCCCAGATTATCTGCACCGGGTATTTCGGATTGTTCAATAATTTTTCAAATCTTTGTTTGTCGCGCGTGATCAGTTCGGCACGTTTGTACCCGGCAAACCTTCTTGCCCAAACGATGGTAAAAACATTCGGGTTCATCAGTTTTCCTGTCTGGTCTGCAACTATTTCGAATGCCCTTCTTTTCAGGTATTTTTTCCGGTCATCCCACCAATGATCATTGCTTTCATCAGAGGCACGGTACAGTTGTTTATCTGCCCAGTAGTTCCAGTTCTGGCTGTTGGTAATCGAAATGATCGGACAAATGTCCTGGTACTTACTCCACATTGCCCTGGATACTTCGCCATGAAGTTTTGAAACTCCATTGGCGAGATGTGCGAATCTTAACGCAACCAGTGAATGATTAAACTGATCATCCTGCAGGCCGGTTATCTTTCTTACTTCTTCAAGACCGATGCCGCAGAAGTAACTCATTTTTTCGCAAAGATGTATATCGTGTTTTTCGTTTCCGGCTTCCTCAGGGGTATGCGTGGTGAAAACCAGTCTCTTCTTCACGTCATCAACATTACCAAACTTTTTATACAGGTAAAACACCGCCGATACGGCATGCGCTTCGTTCAGGTGATACAGTTCGGGGCTAAAGCCAATTTCATCCATTAGTTTAGCACCTCCCACTCCTAGCAGTATAAACTGCGCCACTTTTGTTGCAACATTTGCATCATAAAGCCGGTGAGTGATTGTCTGTGAAACATAATCGTTTTCCGGTAAATCTGTACTAAGTAAAAACAGCGGAGCACTGCGGAAAGTATCAGGGTTCAGATAAAAAACCTTTACCCAAACCGGGTGATCATGTATGCTTATCTGGAATTTTATACCTGTATCTTCAAGATAGCTGTGCACTTTTTCCATCCAGGTTACCTGGAGAGACTGGTCCTGGTTACGTGCCTGGTCGTAGTAACCATATTTCCACAGGATACCGATACCAACAAGATTTTGCTTCAATTCATATGCACTTCTCAGGTGTGATCCCGACAAAAATCCAAGACCGCCACTATAGATTTTCAACGGTTGGTGAATGGCAAACTCCATGGAGAAATAAGCGACTCTTTTTGTATAACGGGGATCCGCCTGGTAAGGCACTTTAAAGTTTCTGAAACTCATAAATATATTATAACATTGAATATTTGGCTGCCGGGTCGGTCAGGATTTTTCTGCAGCGCTGCAATATAACGGTAAAATTTCAATTGGATTGTTTGCCAGGTACCGGTGTACCAGTCCTAATTCGCGGTTTTCTTCTTGGCTTTTGGCTTCGATTCTTTTTTCCTGGGATATTTTCCTTCAAAGAAACATTTGATATCCCGGTATGATCCACAACCTTCCATTTCTTTCATTGTAACGATGTTACCTTTGAAATCAAACTGAATGGTACAGGGATTACCGCTTTCCTTAAACTGTGCTACTGTAGGAGATATGAATTTTGCGGCCCCTTTCAACTCACCATTACAGGTAGCGTTATCTTTTTCGAAATGGACAAAAAATGAAATATGCGAAGGATCCTTTCCGTCACGAATCGATATGAAATTTGTTTTGTTAACAACATAGTCACCTGAAACTTTATTTTTCCCGGGAAGGGTATCAATGGGATTAATCACATTTTCAATTATGTCTTCATTCGGTTCGGTAAGAATAAGCATAAATGAATTGGCGCTGTTATTATATATGTAGATGTTTTTTTTATACCCGGTTTCTTTATTCGCTTTTGTGATTTCCCTGTAAGTAGTGATCTGGAATTTCTTGTCGAGCGAGCCGTAGGAATTTTTATAGTTATCGAAGCCTGACCTTACGAGTGGCATTGCTGAGAGGAATTTATTATCTGCGTCGAAAGTGGCAAGATAAGCTACTCTTTTTCTTCCGAGGACTGCTTTTATGAACAGATATGTCTCTTTATTTTTTTCGGTTACCCGTGACAGTGGGTATAGCAGCGGTTTAGCGGATTTACCAAAATCATGGGCAAGAATCGAGTCCGGCACAAACTGGGAAAAGACCGTATTGCCAATACGCATACTGTCGTTCTCTTTTTTAAGCAGATTGGAATCGGCGACTGTTAAAGGTAATTGGGCAGCTGGAAAGAATTCTATAAAATCTGTTGCTTCAAGATCCTCGCCATCTTTAAGCGAAGTTTTTTTCTGTTTGCAGGCAATCAGCAACAACAAAAACGGGAGCAGAACAATGTATTTTTTCATACTTGAATAAGATCAACGTGAAACCAAAGAGCCCGATCGATTCGTTAATGATTATGCAAATCCGGTGCCGGGTTGGTCCGGCAATATACATCCACTTGTTCAAAGTCGCCAGCGGAACGCAAAATTGCCTTTAAGCTCTGGTTGAACTAAAATCAGCCATTCTAATGCCTCAAAACGGGGAAATGTGAAAATCAAAAAAATATATTTAGATTTGTCTAAAATAAATTTTAGTTGATTTGAAATACTCCACCTCTAAAGAAAATTATGTAAAAGCAATATTTCATCTCCAGGAGGCTCATGGACTTGTTACAACCAATGCCCTGGCGAACGAATTGCAGACACGTGCAGCTTCTGTGACTGATATGCTAAAGAAGCTGAAGAATCAGAAACTGTTGATTTATGAGAAATACAAAGGTTTCAAACTGAACCAGGAAGGGCGCAAAATTGCGCTGCAGATTGTTAGAAAGCACCGGCTCTGGGAATATTTCCTGGTTGAAAAGCTCCATTTTGGCTGGGACGAGGTACATGAAATAGCAGAAGAACTTGAGCATATCAGCAGTGTTGCACTGGTAGACAGGCTGGACGAGTTCCTCGGGTTTCCCAAATCCGATCCGCATGGAGATCCGATCCCCGATAGCCAGGGAAAGCTGATAGCCAGGGTCCAGGTAGACTTACTGCAATTGCCAATTAAAAAATCGGCCCGTGTTAGCAGCATTGGAGATCAATCCCCGGAAATGCTTGAGCTTCTTACACATAAAAATATCGGCATCGGCACAAAACTGGAAGTGCAGAAAAAATTCATGTTCGACAATTCGCTCGAGGTAAAACTGGAGTTAAGCGGAAAGGAGATGAAAACGGTTCAGTCAGAAACCGATGGTGGAAAAACAATCAAAAAACAAATGAATAACCGGCCTCTCGTTACGATCAGTGAGCACGTGGCTAAAAATGTTTTTGTAACCTATGAGGAATAATTTCAATCATGAAAACTCACTTAGTGAAGTACATGGTTCCGTTGATGTTGAAAAACACGGTTCGCGATTTAAAAAGATCCTTTCGTTTTTTGGACCAGCTTATCTGATTAGTGTTGGCTATATGGACCCGGGAAACTGGGCTACTGACCTGGCGGGAGGAAGTAAGTTCGGTTACACATTACTGTGGGTCCTCCTGATGAGCAACCTGATGGCATTGTTGCTTCAGAGTTTGTCTGCCAGGCTTGGAATTGTCAGGGGGCGCGACCTGGCTCAGGCTAACAGGGAAGCATATCCGAAAGGTGTAAATTTTTTTTTATACATATTAGCCGAAGTGGCCATTGCAGCTACCGATATGGCCGAGGTGCTTGGTATGGCGATCGGAATTTATCTGCTTACCGATCTTCCGCTTATCTGGGGTGTAGCCATTACCGTGTTAGATACATTCCTGTTGCTTTTTTTACAGCGTCTTGGCATGCGCAAGATGGAAGTTTTCATTATTGGTCTTGTTGCGGTAGTTGGGTTGTCTTTCCTTGTCGAGATCCTTCTTGCTAAACCAGACCTTAGTGAAGTTGTCACAGGCTTCGTTCCAAAAATTCCAAATGAAGAGGCCTTATATATTGCTATCGGTATCATAGGGGCTACAGTGATGCCACATAATCTGTATCTCCATTCTGCGCTTGTTCAAACAAGAAAGATCAATAAAACTTCGCAGGGAATAAAGCAGGCACTCAAATGGAATTTCATTGATCTCACGGTGGCGCTTAACCTGGCTTTCCTGGTAAATGCAGCCATACAGGTATTAGCGGCAACTACCTTTTATAAAAATGGACAAACCGACGTGGCGGAGATAAAAGAGGCTCATCGATTGTTGAAAGGATTTCTTGGTTCAGAACTTGCCCCGAAACTATTCGCCATTGCCCTGATAGCAGCCGGTCAAAGCTCCACTGTCACCGGCACCCTGGCGGGTCAGATCGTGATGGAGGGCTATCTGCGACTTCGTATCAATCCCCTGGTCAGGCGATTACTGACAAGGTTGCTGGCTATTGTACCCGCTATCATCGTAATCTATATTTTTGGGGAACATGAAGTCGACAACCTGCTAATCCTGAGCCAGGTGATCCTGAGCATGCAACTGGGATTCGCAATCATTCCATTGATTCATTTTGTGAGTGACAGAAAAACCATGGGTGAATTTACCATCACACCGGTTGTAAAGGTAGCGGCGTGGCTGATTGCTGCTATCCTGATTTATCTCAACATCCGCATGGTTGGCAATGAAGCAGCAACCTTTTTTACTTCTTCCGATAGCATGATCTGGAAGACCGTCATTATTGCGGGTGGTCTTGGATTCCTTGTGTTACTGATGTATACCATCATCTATCCCCTCTTTTTCAAAAGACCGCAGGCATCTATCCAGATGCATGCTGAGATCACCGGGCTTAAGAACCTGGTGATACCTTCCTATCATAAGATTGCGGTTGCGCTTGACTTCAGTGAAAATGACGCAGCTATTTTATCGGCGGCAATCGGTCAGAATATGAAAGATGCTGAAATACTCCTGATTCACGTGGTTGAAAGCGCTTCGGCAAAATTGCTGGGTGCCCAGAGTGATGATTTTGAATCAAGACAAGACATGGTTAATATGGAATTGTATGTGAGGGATCTTAAAGAAAAAGGCTATAATGTTTATAGTAAAATAGGCTTCAGGCACCGCACCCGGGAGATTGTAAGGATAGTTAAAGAGGAAAAAGCTGATATGCTGGTGATCGGGGCACATGGGCACAGCGGAATCAAGGATTTTATTTATGGAGAAACAATCAATGCGGTAAGGCACCATCTTACGATACCTGTGTTGGTAGTAAGATTATAACAAGCTATTTCTGATTGCGGATCAGGTGTTTGAGCCTGCTGAAAGTTTCAGGTTTGATATTGAGATAGGATGCAAGGATCTTCTGCGGTACCCTCTGAAGCATATGCGGATGATTGTTTACATAGTCAAGGAATTTTTCCCTGGTGCTTTTACCTATCTGGTTAAAATAGCGGGAATCTTTTTTTATAAACATCTGCGTGATCAAAGCCCGACCCAGGCTTTCTGCTATCGGTATGTTGGCAAGCAAAGTTTGTACACTTTCATAAGTCAGGGAAACCAGAACTGTTGGCTCAATCGTTTCCAATTTCACGGGAGACGGTGAACGGGTATGAAAAGAAATTTCGGATTGGATAATATGCCCTTCTGTAGCCAGTTGCAGTGTAACATCGTTTTTTCCTGTTACTACAAACTTTCTAACTAAACCTTCAACGACTACGTTGAGATTATCTTCAATTTCACCCTGATCTAAAATGATTTCTTTTTTTTCGAATCTCCTGAACTTAAAATATGGCCTGAAAAGATCAAATTGTTCTCTTGAAAGTGAGCCTATACGGGTATGTATATATTGGAATATAAATTCCAGGTATTTCTGCTCGTTTTCTGGCCCCCGCATAAAAAGTATTTTAGGCAATGTTGCTGGATGTTTTCTTTTGTAGCAGATGCTTCAATCTACTAAAGGTTTCTGGTTTAATATTGAGGTAAGATGCAAGGTATTTTTGTGGAACCCGCTGGAACAGATCATAGTTTCCCGATACAAATCTTACAAAACGCTCGCGGGTGGAGAAGCAGATTCGTTCCAGTTCCCATCTTTCTTTTTCAAGAAACAATTCGGTTATTATGAGCCGGCCAAGCTTTTCCCAACGCTGGTCCAGTTTATAGAATGATTCGATCTGTGCTTTTGATATGGAAATAAATGTGGTCGGTTCAATTGTTTCAACTACATAACCGGATGCTTGTGAAGACAGGAAGGATACAGAAGAACTAATGAGCTCCCCCTCTTTAGCAAGTTGCGTAATAATTTCTTCCCCTTCTTTATAGAAATACTTGCGCGCGAGACCCTTGACCACAAAGTGGATATAATTTTCTACCTCACCTATTTCGAGCAGTTTTACTTTTTTATCACAAGTCCTTACCTCGAAGGTCTCAGCCAAAGTATTCCATTCTTCAGGGGTTAAAGTCAAAAACCTCCCAATATATTCCTTGATCCTTGAAACCATGATTGCAATTTATCTTTTCTTGCAGATAATCGGATTTTAACTGAAGTTTTACTCAAAGGATTCGTGCGGGGCACCGATTAGGAATATTTGAAATCTACCCATGAATATATTTAATTATTTGATTGAATCCATCTTTTCAACAAACTAATATTAAACTAATCAGAAAAGCAATTTTTACGGCTAAAACTGCTTTCTCCAAAGCCAGCCCATGATAAAATATTGTAATTTAATCCGGCTCAAAATATCGTCAGAATCCCATTGCCACACATAACACTTAGATCGTCAATGCTGTGTGAGACTGAAAAACATGGTGTAAAAAGTAAATTTAACGTAGGTTTGCAGACTTTATTTTTATTCTAAATCAAAGACCAATGCCAAAAAAAATTACAGTAGCAAATCCGGTGGTGGAACTGGACGGCGATGAAATGACAAGAATAATCTGGAAATTTATCAAGGACAAGCTGATTCTGCCTTATGTGGAGGTAGATATCAAGTACTATGATCTGGGCATTGAGTACAGGGACCAGACCAATGACCAGGTGACAATTGACTCAGCAAACGCAATCAGGCAATATGGTGTTGGTATCAAATGTGCCACCATTACGCCTGATGAAGCCCGTGTTAAAGAATTCAGCCTGAAGCAGATGTGGAAATCGCCCAATGGCACTATCCGCAATATCCTCGATGGTACCGTATTCCGCGAACCTATCGTTATTAACAATATTCCAAGACTTGTTACAAACTGGACGGCACCAATTATAGTTGGCCGTCATGCTTTTGGTGATCAGTACCGTGCAACAGATACGGTTATTAAAGGCAAAGGTAAACTTACAATGACCTTTACACCGGAAGGTGGTGGTGAACCACAAACATTTGAAGTATATAATTTCAAAGGTGATGGTGTTGCTTTGACCATGTATAATACAGATGAAAGCATCATTGGTTTTGCGCGCAGTTGCTTTAATATGGCACTTGCGAAAAAATGGCCTTTATACCTTTCTACAAAAAATACCATCCTTAAAAAATACGATGGCAGGTTCAAAGATATTTTTGAAGATATTTTCCAGGCCGAGTTCAAAACCAGCTTTGATGAAGCCGGTATCGTATATGAGCATCGTTTGATTGATGACATGGTTGCAAGTGCACTGAAATGGAATGGCAATTTTGTTTGGGCATGTAAGAACTATGATGGTGATGTTCAAAGTGATACAGTTGCCCAGGGTTTCGGGTCACTTGGATTGATGACCTCGGTGCTGGTCACACCAGATGGCAAAACCATGGAGGCAGAAGCAGCACATGGTACCGTTACTAGGCATTACCGTGATCACCAGGCTGGTAAACCAACTTCAACCAATCCAATTGCATCTATATTTGCATGGACCCGTGGCCTGGCCTTCCGTGGTAAACTGGATGGCAACCAGGAGTTGATTGACTTCTGTAATGCGCTTGAAGCAGTTTGTATTGAAACCGTTGAAAGCGGAAAGATGACCAAAGATCTGGCAGTATGTATTCACGGTAATAAGGTGAAACATGGCGAGCACTTCCTTTATACCGAAGAGTTTCTGGAAGCGATTGATGAAAATCTTAAAAAGAAAGTAAAGCTCTAAGCATAGCATATAAAATACTGGTATGACATTACTGGCACCAGGCTAGCATAATAAAATGTCAATGGTTTAACCCGGATCAAATGATTGATCCGGGTTTTTTATTTAAAAGCTACCGTGAAAATACACATAGAATTTCCCTTTATCACGGAGGAATAATTTTGCGGGAAAAGTAATTTTATCAGGTAATCAAACAGCAACAGGTTCAACAAAGCAAACAGGTACAACAAGAAGAGGAGTATAAAAAAGATAAAGTTAAAATATTTGCGGCTGGTAACCGCAATGGCCTGCTAAGCCAGCAACCACCAACTGCAGATTAGCACCAGGATTGGTAGAACCAGGAGGGATGAATACTGTATGCCCTGTGTGAAGTGAGTGCTCCACACTCAAGACGAGTAATTCTGAAATTTTCAAAATTTGAAAAAATGCAACACATTGAACTGCAAAAAATGGGATTGATGGAACTGCGGCAAGAAGAGTGCGAGCAGGTGAACGGAGGGAGCATCTGGAAAATTATTTTCACGGAAGCTATCAGGCATGCTGACGAAATCATCAGTGGCTTTAAAAAGGGATATAATAACGAAAAACTTTAAATCAATTTCTATGAAAAAACATTATTTTGAATTAAAGGACGGTCTAAGTGCACTCGACTATTCGGAAATGCAGGAGATCAATGGCGGTGCCTCTTTCTGGGAGTGGGCTGGATGGGTGGCCGGGCAAACTGTGAGGTGTTTTGAGGAATTTACCAAAACCGCAGCTGAGTATCAGTCTTCGTTACCAGCAAACTTGAAAAAGTAGTCTTATAGGCTGCTTCGGCAGCCTATACTTAAAATTTCTATTATTTCCAACGTCTAAAACACAAGTCAATACGTTCATCGTTCTATACTTTAGAGAAAGACCTTTACATGAGTACTACAATTAATCAGATCGTAGACAAATTAGTAATTCTCCTTTCAAAATTTAAGCTAATCACTATCATCGTTTCCGCATTGCTCATTCAAATCATTTTCATGTATTTGATTTCGAAATTTGTCTTTCCGGATCACCCGGGAGGCTTTCAATTCAGATCAATCACGGAACATTTCATTACAGCAGTTATTGTTGCCCCAATTATTGAAACCTATATCTTTCAAAAAGGGATCATCGATTTCACCAGGTTGACAATAAAAGCAAGTAAATTAATTTCGGTATTACTCTCTGCCACTGCATTTGCTTTTACGCACACCTATTCTATACAATATGTGGCTGTAACTTTCATTTTGGGAATGCTATACGGAATAATTTATTTGTCATTTATCGAGAAAAAGGCAGATGCGTTCTGGCATCTGACAATCATTCACGCATTGTACAATCTATTTGCCTTTGTTATGAATAATTTTATCTTAAGTCATATTTGAATCTCGTGCAGCTGATAGTAAAATTGAACGCCCGTTTTTTGCGTCTCGTGATGCGACTATCCCGGCAAAGGTTGCTCTTACTGTTTGTAGCTTTCGTTATCATTAATTGCCTTTGCCAACTGATAATCTTATATTTTTTACCTACTGACTTTGAACACCCTTCGGAGAAATATACCCTGTTCAAGCAGTTCATTATGGTTGTCATTGTTGGTCCAATTGTCGAGACACTACTTTTTCAGATTTTAATCTTGCGTTTCATTCTGAAAAAAATAACACAGATAGAGATAATTGCAGTGGTATTGTCAGCCATTCTGTTTGGATTGTGGCATAGTGATAATATCACTCTTATTGCAGCAGGATTTGTATCAGGACTAACCTTAGCTATCTTATTTTTTGTTTTCAGGCAGAAAAAATGGTCACCATTTCTATATCTCACATTAATCCACGGTGGATTTAATCTTGTTGCGCTGGTAATTAATAACATTTTGTTGGGTTAACTGGTATATCATTCCAAATCAACAAGCCAGGATAGATAGTTTAAGCTTGGATACTGGAACCTTTACGGGACCGTTTTCGAATCTCCGTTGAGCTAATCTCCAGAGTAAAGAAGTAGAACGTCTATGTTTTTCATCTATTCATAATCGAACATAGTTTACTACTAACTAATCAGTATGTCTTTATCCAAATTCCCCGAGGTCGATCTGATTGGGCATCCCCCTATCAGGCGGGTAAGTACTATCTATTGGGCCATTATTCTGTTTATCGGGTCTGTCATGATATTACTGCCAATAATAAGAGTAGAAATTTCCGTACGATCTCCCGGAATCATTCGCCCTGATTCTGAACGAACAGTTATTCGCTCCCTGATACCTGGTATCATCGAAGAGTTATACGCCAGCGAAGGACAGTTTATTGAAAAAGATAGTTTGATCTTAACCTTAAGAGACAATTTAACTCAACCGAAAGTATACAATATTGACTACGAACTTAACCAAAAAATCAAATTCATACATGATCTTGAATTACTGACCGGGTTTGCAAAAACAGAAAACCTGGAGAACCTGAACATATCCACGCCATTATATCGAAGACAATTGGGTCGGTACATATTTCAATTAAAGGATCAGTCTGCATCTATTAGCAAAGTAAGAAAAGAATTAAGCACCGACAGCTTGTTATATGCTGATAAGGTGATCTCAAAAAACGAATATTTCAATAAAGACATCGAATCGCAAAAGCTGATAGCTGCTTTCGAAGCTTTCCAGGATGAACAAATCAGTACCTGGCAACACCATCTTTCGCAGTTAAGATCAGAAGTATCCGGACTCGAAGCACAACGACAAGGTTTATTGCAAGAAAAAATGCAATATGAGATCCGCGCCCCGATATCCGGGTTCTTACAGGGACTTGCATCGAAGTACAAGGGTAGCCTTGTGCAGGCAGGAGAAATATTTTGTGAATTGTCGCCGGAAACAACACTTATTGCTGAATGTTTTGTCCCGACTCAGGATATAGGTTTTCTGAAAAAAAACCAGTCGGTGAATTTCCAGGTAGATGCCTTTGATCATAACTATTTTGGTGTGATACAAGGAAAAATAACAAGTATTGACAACGATTTTACTATACTGGAAAACATACCTGTATTTAAAGTAAGATGCGAGTTTAAGCGCAATATGCTTTCGCTGAAGAACGGTTATAACGGCCGCCTGAAAAAAGGATTAAGGTTACAGGCGAGATTTATCATTGCGAGGAGAACGATAGCGCAGTTACTATTTGATAAGATCGATGATTGGTTGAACCCTGTCGCCTTTTAAATAAAATGAAGATGAACAAGAACATCCTGATCAGGCAGCGTGATATTACCGACTGCGGAGCAGCCTGCCTATGTTCTGTGGCTGCTCATTACAAACTAAAACTTCCGGTAAGCAGGGTAAGGCAGCTTGCCGGCACTGACCGACGGGGGACAAATGTACTCGGCCTCGTTGAAGCTGCTGAAAAAATAGGAATGCGGGCCAGGGGTGCGAGAGGAAATGAAAACAGCCTGGTTCAAATTCCACTGCCTGCAATTGCACATCTTGTTATGCGGGACCAGCTACATCATTTCGTAGTGATTTATAAAGTAAATGCTGGTTATGTATTTTATATGGATCCTGCAGAAGGGAAAATAGTGAAGCGTTCCCGTGAGAAATTCGGGCAGGAATGGTCGAAAGTATTAGTGCTGTTAATGCCGGCTGAAAAATTCAGTCCCGGAATACAAACAGATTCAAATCTGAGCAGGTTCTGGCATTTGATCAGGCCGCATAAAATGATGATGCTTCAGGCCCTGGTTGGTGCGTTGGTTTTTACAGTGCTTGGCCTGGCATCATCAATTTATGTACAGAAAATTATTGACCATGTCCTTGTAGAAGGCAATCTGAGACTTTTAAACCTTTTGAGTGTTGTAATGATTGTGTTGTTGCTTTTCCAACTAACTATCGGCGCAATGAAATCAGTATTTGCACTTCAGACCGGACAGCATATCGATGCAAGGCTGATACTCGGATACTACAAACATACCCTGTTATTACCACAGCGTTTCTTCGACACTATGCGTGTCGGTGAAATTATCAGCAGGATCAACGATGCTGTCAAGATCAGGGCATTTGTCAACGATGTTGCGCTTGATATCGTTGTCAATATATTAATCATTTTTTTTTCAATTGGGTTAATGTTTCTCTATTATTGGAAGCTTGCTTTAATTATGCTGACTATTGTACCTTTTTACTTACTACTTTTTGCCATTAGCAAAAATCTAAGCAAAAAGCAACAGCGGGTTTTAATGGAGAATAGCGCTGAACTCGAAACCCAGTTGGTAGAAAGCCTCAACGCCGCAGGAACCATTAAACGGTTTGGACTTGAAGACTTTGCTAATATAAAAACAGAGACCAGCTTCCTTAAATTATTGCGGTCAATATACAGTGCAGGAACCAGTGCCCTGGCAGTCGGAAATGTCTCCGAACTTATTACGAGATTATTCACCATTATCGTTTTATGGTCGGGTAGTTATTTTGTTTTACAAAAAGAGCTTTCACCTGGTGAGCTGCTTTCATTTTATGCATTAATAGGATATCTGACCACACCAGCAGCTACCCTGATAAGTGCTAACCGGAATATTCAGGATGCCCTGATTGCAGCTGACCGACTCTATGAGATCATTGATCTTGAAACTGAAAATAATAATGATGCTAAAATTGAACTGACAAAGGAAAATAATGGTGATATCATCTTTGACAGGATTCATTTTAAATACGGAACAAGAGGCAGCGTATTCGAGGGGCTCAGTTTGATAGTCAGGCGTGGTGAAAGCACAGCTATAGTTGGGGAAAGCGGAAGTGGTAAATCAACATTGATGGCATTGCTTCAAAATATTTACCCTTTACAAAGCGGGTCAATCACAATCGGGGGTCTGGACCTCCGACATGTAAGCAATGCGAGCCTTCGTAAGATAGTTGGAGTTGTACCCCAGGAAATCGATTTGTTTGCCGGAACTATCATTGAAAATATAGCTATCGGCGATCCTGAGCCGGATATGTATCACCTGGTTTTTATTTGTCAGTTACTTGGTCTGAAAGAATTCATTGAAAGTCTCCCACGTCATTATCATTCGATATTAAATGAGCAAGGGGTGAATTTATCCGGCGGTCAGCGTCAGAAGATAGCTTTAGCAAGAGCGCTTTACCGCAACCCTGAAATCCTGATTCTCGATGAAGCTACCTCCAGCCTTGACCCATTGAGTGAAAAACAGGTCCACCAGGCTTTATCATGGTTTTCTTCCGGGAACAAAACGCTGATCATAATTGCACATCGCCTGAGTACCATCAAAAACTGTCAACAGATCCTGGTACTTCAAAACGGAAGGCTGGCTGAATCCGGTAACCATGAAGAGCTGATAACAGCAGCCGGCAGCTACGCTGATCTTTGGAATTACCACAATAACCGGCTTTGACATGGGATACCGCCCGGTGATTCTCCCCGAGTTTGCCCGAATGTGTATATTTGTAAGGTAATCCTAAAACTTTCGACCATGGACGCCAAACAAGCTTATGATTTTTGGGCATCTCTTTACGATTCCAATAAAAATAATACAAGGGACCTTGAAGCTATTTCGTTGAGAGACATGCTTGGCAATATCAAATTTGAATACTGCCTGGAAGTAGGCTGTGGCACAGGAAAAAATACACAATGGCTTGCAGATAAGTCAACTCAACTTACTGGAGTCGATTTCTCAAATGAAATGCTGGCAAAAGCACGGGAAAAAATAAGCTCTTCAAATGTAACATTCATCAGTGCAGATATTACAAAAGACTGGACATTCGCTTCTACCCAGTTTGACCTTATTTGTTTCAGTCTTGTACTCGAACATATCGAATTTTTAGATCCTGTATTTTTAAAAGCATCCAAGGTGTTAAAGCCTGGAGGTTATTTATATATAGGTGAGCTTCATCCCTTTAAACAATATACGGGGACCAAGGCAAGATTTGATACCGAGGGAGGCCGGCAACTGGTGGATTGTTTCAATCATCATATCACTGACCTCACCCGTGCAGCTGATAAAGCTGGCCTGAAGATCATAGATATGAACGAATACTTTGACACTTCCGATCGAACCGAAATCCCACGTATTCTTGCTATTGTATTTCAAAAAGCAGCCTGAACCTGGCTGCCAGAGTGTTAACCAATATGGCACATGTTGCCGACTGCCACCGGTGATTGCAAATTAATTGGTTTGCGGAAACAATAAAAAATGTAGTCATCAGCGTTTAGTCAACATCCCATCTTAAAAACATACAAGTATTACCGGTTATATGCTGAAGTTGAAAGTCCCTGTTGGTCTCGTTCTCATACTGCTTTCGTACAGTTCAAAACTTGTGTCCCAAATCCCAACTGATCCTGCAAAGGCAAAACTATCTATAGACCTTAATGCATTTTACGGATTTTTTATAGCTAACCAACCCAAATCCCTTTACCTGAGAAACGACCATTCACGGATGATGGAGTTAAGTATCTCCAGGCAGACTACAGGGCGCCACAAATGGGAAAGGGAAAGTAACTTACCAAGAATCGGGATCGGCTTGTTACATGGCGATCTCGGCAGCCGCCAGTATCTTGGAAAAATGACTGCCCTCTACCCTTTTATCCATTTTCCACTAATACGGGCGAAAAGATCTGTGACAAGCTTCCGGCTTGGCGCCGGGCTGGGATGGGTGGAAAAGCCATACGATAAGGAGACCAATTATAAGAACCTGATGATAGGAACGCATCTCAATGCTGCTATAAGTATGCGTTTACAAACTGAATGGGAGATAACGAGTAATCTTTATCTCAATACCGGGATCGCTTTCACTCACCTTTCGAATGGCAGTGTGCGTTTACCAAATCTCGGCCTTAACATCCCCGCGATTACCGCCGGTTTGCGATATCAGGTACCCTCATCAAATGCTGGTAAGGCTACTGTGCCCCCTGAAGTGGTGACACAATATCATCACGGAACATTTACGCGCAGGACAAATCTTTTTGTACATGCAGGATTTGCTCTTAAGCAGACATACCCGCTGGAAAGCAAGGTTCAGCTGGTCCGAATTTTAAACCTCGAGTTGACCCGTACTCTTAGTGCGGTTAGCCGGGTAGCTGGTGGATTGAATTTCAGTTACGATCCATCACTGAGTAAGGAAATATCTGAGGCTCCAACCTATACATTCGACAAATCGGAAGTTCAGCTCCAGGGAAGTATTTATGCCGGATATGAGCATGTAGTCGGGAAGCTTTCCATACCTGTTCAATTGGGAGTATACCTGTATAACAATTATCAGATCAGCCAGGTTTATCAAATGATAGGATTGAGATACCTGTTTTCTCAAAGATGGGTTGCATCTGTTCAGTTAAAAGCACATTTTGGCAAAGCTGATTACATTCAATACGGAGTTGGGTACAAAATATTTTGAACCAGAAGCTGAATAGAATGTCAAATGCATAGCTAAGTCAGAAGTTGAATAGAAACAAAAAGTGTAAGAAAAATACTAATGAAAAGATCGGGTGTACAAATATCTGCTAAAAAGAACCTGGGTCAGATAAGCCATTTATGCGGCCACAGTCTACTCTCGTTATTGTTATTGGTTGTCCTGCTTCTGCCTGCCTGCAAAAAGTCCGGCTTATTCCAGGGAGCCGGAATGATCAAAAAAGTGAAGGTTAATGTCAGTGATTTCAGGGAGATATTACTAAACGATAAAGTGAACCTGATACTTACTTATGATTCCATCGAACAGGTCGCAATTGAAGCTGGTGAGAATCTTATAGGCGGTATAAGTCTCAGCGTCCGGGACAATAAGCTCATCATAAGCGATGATAACAAATTCAAATGGTCACGAAACCTTGATTATTCAATCAATGTGTATGTGAGCAGAATCCATCTCGACCGGATTACCTACTATGGAGCAGGCAATATAAAATCCACGAATACCTGGAAAGCATCTAAGTTCACTATTGATTCATGGACTGGGATTGGTACAATCGATATGTCGCTTGAATCGGATTATACAGAGCTGATCATCAGGATGGCAAATGCTGACATTAAACTTATGGGAAAAAGCAAGGTAACCAGTATTTACTGTGCTGATTACGGAACACTGGACCTGGAAGACTTTGAATCCGAAGAGGTCAGTATGGATTACCGCAGTATACGCAATTCAACCATCTACGTTACAAAACTCCTTAATGCAGAAATCCTGTATTTGGGTGACGTATATTACAGAGGAACTCCTTTAATAAAATCCGCATTCAATAGCACAGGGAAACTCATCGTACTACCTTAACCATTCTTCCCTGGTGTGCTACCCTATTCTTCCCTGGTGTGCTACCCTATTCTTCCCTGGGTACTACCTTAACTATTTTTCCCTGGCAAGAGCTATTCTTCCAGGCAAGAATCTAATTAAAATACAGGTAATTCTTTACACTGAATTAGTTTGTTTTATATTCGTGTTTTAGACAGGATCATAAAAATAGATTCAACTCATTCATGGCTATATCTCCAAACTACCTCGTAGTAAAGACATCTACGATACCTGGTTCAGGCAAAGGACTTTTTACAAAAAAATTTATACCGGCTGGCACACGAATCGCGGAATATACTGGCAAAGTTTCTACCTGGAAGGATGCAAACCATGAAGACGGTGACAATGGTTATATCTATTATGTAAAGCGCAATCATGTAATTGATGCCAAGGCAGATAAAAAATCGATTGCGCGCTATGCCAATGATGCCAGGGGATTAACCAGGGTGAAAGGTATAATCAACAATTGTGAATATATTGAAGAAGGGACAAGAGTCTATATTCATGCTAAAAAAGACATCGAAGCCGGATCTGAGATCCTTGTTCCATATGGACCTGAATATTGGCAGGTGATCAGGTATAACCGCAATCTGGCTATAAAAGAAGCAACAAACAAGGAGAAAGCTGCGAAAAAGAAGAAGGCCAGAGAGAAGGCTGCCAGGAAAAAAACAGCCAGGGAGATAACTTCAGTAGAGAAACTTTATAAGAAACGCGCTTAGTCTCATTAAATTAACTGATCCTTACCGGTTTAACTGATACCACTTAAGGATCAAGTGGGTCAGTTAACCGATACAACCTAAGGATCCAGTGGGTCAAGCGGGTTTATTTTCAAGGCACTTATATCGGGGATAAAAGAAAGGCCACCTGCTTTGGATTTAGAAATTTCCCGGTAAGGCAGGTATCCAAGCTCTTCCATAAACCTATTTTTCATCATTGGAATATATGTAGTTTGAAAAAAATCGGTCACGATCAGTACCGGCTTTTTGGATGGCATATTTAGAGCAAATACAAGTCTTGAGGCGTTTCGGATATTTGTTGTTGTATGCCTTGCATAAGGTTCCGCGATTACTGCATCGGCAGGTATTTTAAGTTTGGACACCAAATAGTTTTTCATTTCGATGGCCTCACTGAACGGTGTTTTATCCGGATGAACATGACCACCTGAAACAATTATGAATGGAGCATCTCCCCTCCTGAACTGTGCTGCTGCCAGCTCACAGCGTCTTGCACCCCCGGGATCCAATGATACACCTAATGTTTGTGGTCCGAGACCGGGAACCAGTATTGCACTAAACTTATACTTATCCCACTGAGTGGATTGCAACTTTTTGTATGCCGCATTATTTATTTCTGCCAGGGGTTCATATCTTGCTGCTTCATCCCTGCCATTAAGTTCAAGAAGTTTCAAGGCAGTCAGCCAGGGAAGGCCATAAAAGACTTCATTGGTCCCATTCCTTCTCTTCAGATCTTCAACGACACTTTTTACTTTCTTAAGATACCCGGGATCGTTAATGGCAAAGCTGGCACCATCAATCTTAGGGTATCTTGGTTTCTTTCCCGCAAGATAAACGTCAAAGATATAATTGATGGCATTTATAGCATCCTGCAATTCTTGCCTGTACTCGTTTTTATCACCTTTATAATAATCACCTTTTATATCGAATTGATCACCTTTAATATAATAGGAATGTTTACTAAAAATTTTCACTTCTTCAGGAGTAATTGAAAATGCCCTGGCAAGGCATTCACCATCCTGGCAATTTCTGAGCGCAGTTTTGTAGCGGTCTCTGATAGCTGCCGCGATCCTGCTATGTTGAGAGGTATTAATTTGGGGTTGGGAGTTAATAATCCTTTGTTGAGGGTTATTATTGACTGAAGCGCCAAATCCCCCGGAGTTATCATTCAACATTACAAAAGAGGGAAAAAGCCGGCCTGCTATCAATCTTTCCTTATTGCTAAGTTCGATCTTTGAAGATCCGGAAGTTCGGGGCGTCTTTGATGAATGACAGGAGATAAACAAAACGATCACAACAACCCATCCCGCAGGTAATATGTATTTCTTCAAAATCCCGGATTTAGTTCATAAATATAAGACTTGAAACAATTCTCAGGCCATACTGAAACTTATCTTAAGCGGGAAGAACTTAAACAAAATCAGATATCAGGTACAATTACTGTTTCGATTTGAGCAATAGTTACCGTAAATTTAGATAGCAGGTGAAGAGTGATTCGTTGGTCGTGTTGTTGATCTCTATATTGTTACTTTAAAATAATCTGCAGATGGCCACAAAAGTAAAAGTCTTCGTATCCGGCGAAGACCAAAACATCATCCGGAAAAATTACAAAGTCATTGAACAGTATGACAGTTTTTTGCTCGCAGAAGTAACTCCTTCTGAATTGAAGGATCTGCAATCGGGCTACCTGGTGGAAGATGTGAGTAGTCAGTATAAAATTGATATCGGATTAAAAAATATCGACACAAACAAACCGCGGATCACGGAACGTGGGCTAACTGAACCCCATCCTGCTTATGCCGGCCCTGATGAGAAAAATCTTGGCACGGGGAAGCATCATTATCTTGTACAATTCATCGGACCGATCAAAAAACAATGGCTTAATACACTAAAAAAATCCGGTGCCGAACCGAGGGCACCTTATGCAGACTTTACTTATGTAGTAAGAACAACCGAAAAGATCATTGCTGAAATAGCTATGCTTCCTTTTGTGTTGTGGACAGGCCATCTTCCCTATGATGCCCGGATTGAAACCGTCTTGCAGGCAAAAACAAAAGGAACTACTCCACGCGGCATGAAACCCCTGCCCCGGACCCGTTTGCTGGAGGGAGTATTTACAGTAGAATTTTTTGGAGAAGATGATGCGGCAAAGGCTTTAAAGGAAATTAAAAAGATCGGCTTTAAGGTCCTGACAAATGAACCAAAAGCAAAACTTCTTATCGTTGAATCAAAAGAAAGCAGCGCAAGGCAAAAAAGCCAGGTTAAGGAATTGTCTAAAGTACATGGAGTTCGAAAGATAAGAGAACGGGCTATCAATCGGCCGAGCAACGATGTGGCTGCAGGTATTATGGGAACTGCAGTGAGCACTGCAACAACGGGTGCAAAAAGTCTTGGCCTGAGTGGAAAAGGAGAAATTATTGGAATCTGCGATACGGGCCTTGATACCGGGAATCCGACCAATATTAATAAGGACTTCGATAAAAGAGTCGCTTTTTTAAAAAGCTATCCGATAACATCTGACTTCAACGATTATATAACAAATCCAGGAGGTGACGATGGGCCTGCAGACCTTGATAGTGGTCATGGAACACATGTAGCCGGCTCAGTGCTGGGAGATGGCACGAATTCTATTGGATTATCCGGAACAGTTGGCCCGGTCAGGGGACTTGCTCATAAAGCCAAACTCGTTTTCCAGGCGGTTGAGCAGGAAATGAAATGGAAAGATCCTGCAAACGCTGCCGAATATGGCAGATATATCCTTGCCGGCATTCCGGCGAACCTTGAAACACTTTTCACATACGCGTATCAGAAAGGTGCAAGGATACACTCAAATTCATGGGGAGGTGGAAATCCGGGCGAGTATGATGAGCAATGCCGGCAGCTTGATCTGTTTACCTGGAACAAAAAAGATTTTTGTGTATTGGTTGCGGCTGGTAATGATGGAACTGACAATGACGGTAATGGCAAAATTAACCTCATGAGTGTTACTTCACCAGGAACAGCTAAAAACTGCATCACGATTGGCGCAAGTGAAAATAAACGTGTCAATTTCAATGCAGAAAAATATGGAAGCTGGTGGCCCAACGACTACCCTGTTGCACCCATCAGCAATGATCCCATGGCAGATAAGCCAACCCAGGTGGCAGCATTCAGCAGCCGGGGTCCTACCCGCGACAAAAGGTTAAAGCCCGATGTTGTGGCACCCGGTACATTTATACTTTCTACCCGTTCTTCAATGATCGCTCCAAACAACACGGCCTGGGCACCCTTTCCTCCAAGCAAACAGTATTTTCATATGGGAGGCACAAGTATGGCCACTCCCCTGGCCGCCGGTGCGGTTGCGCTTATCCGTGAGTATCTGCGCACAATTCAGAAGATTGCGAGCCCTACCGCTGCTTTATTG
>NZ_DATHKG010000027.1:0-58761 GCF_035489435.1 Flavitalea sp. | reverse complement strand
CTAACAAAGCTGATCAGGGCAAAAAAGCCGATCGGAGACAAGAACCACTCCCAGCATGAGCAAAGGTATTAACCACGGGACACAGCCGCAAAAAGGCACAATCCCGCTCCCAACGGTGCGAAGAAGCGACCAAAAACTGTTGCATAATAATGCTGGTAAACAAAGAAAGCAAACCAGCACTTCGTGCAATGGTCGGATTTACTGAAGCTGATCAGAGCAAAAAAGCCGATTGGAGACAAGAACAAAGAACGGCATGAGCAATCCCGCCAAATGCGGAACGGGACACAGCCGCAAAAAGGCACAATCCCGCTCCCAACGGAGCGAAGAAGCGATGTTTCACGTGGAACATTTTTCAAAAAGTGCAAGATATCGGTCTTCCGCTTTCCGCATTAGAGCCGCTGAATTGGCGGACTTGTCCTTATACCCGCATAGATGCAGCGCTCCGTGAAAAATAACTCTAAGCAATTCGTGCTGAATAGTGACCCCAATAGTTTTTGCATTCTCCCGAACACGGTCAATGCTGATATATATCTCCCCGACCACAGCCGAACCCTTACCAGAACCAAGATCAAATGTTATGATATCTGTATAGAAATCATGCTTAAGATACTGCTGGTTTATATCAAGGAGATAGTCATCACTACAAAACACGTAGGTAAGTGACTCAAATTGAGTTTTTTCCTTAATAGCAAGCCGTTTTAATAGTTCCCGGATTTGGGTACGCTGTGACAAACGGAAGGGTACCTGGAAATGAAAGGAGACGACAGGCACAGTTATATCTTTGGGCATTTCCAAAATTCGTAAAGTTGTTTCAACAGACAAAGCTACATTTGTCCATCTAGCATGAAAAAGAGACTATCAGACATCAGATCAGGGATTTCGGCGCGGATAATATCCTTTGAAGACAACGACTTATTTCTGAAATTGATGGAAATGGGCTGTGTTCCCGGTGAAATAGTGAAAGTTGAACAGGTGGCTCCGCTTGGGGATCCAATCTCGATCACAGTGGCAGGATATAATTTGAGCCTTCGCTTGAATGAAGCCGATAATATTTTTGTGGAGGTGCTTTGATTACTAAGGCTACAATCAAAATGAAAATAGGGTTATACTTCCAAAATGAAAATAGGGTTATACTTCGGATCCTTCAATCCGATACATCATGGACATCTTATAATAGCCACGCATGTTGTTCAAAATACTAACCTGGACCAGGTTTGGTTTGTAGTGTCCCCCCAAAATCCACTGAAAACTTCTGTAGGATTGTTAAATGAATACCACCGTCTCCACCTGGTTCACCTGGCAATTGAGGGAATGGATGGTTTAAGAATCTCTGATATTGAATTTCATCTTCCAAGGCCTTCGTTCACAATCGACACACTCACTTATTTAAGCGAAAAATATCCCCAACATCTATTTTCAGTTCTCATGGGAAGCGACAGCTATCAAAATCTACCTAAATGGAAAAACCATGAGCAGATACTTTCAAATTATGAGCTCTATGTCTACCTGCGGCCAAAATACGAAATGCCGAATCCTCTGCCTCCCGGAATACAGGTAGTCAAAGCTCCTTTACTCGAGATTTCAGCTACGCATATCCGACACAACCTGATGAATCATAAGTCAATCAGGTACCTTGTTCCGGATAAAGTATTAGAAGAAATAGATCGGAACAGGTACTACCAATAAGCCTGCTATTTCGTAATGTATTGATAATCAATAGAATGTGTTATATTTGAGTTCTTTAAATACCCGATTTCGCAACATGACCCGTATTTCGGCAATTAGTTTCCTGATTATTACTGTTATGTTTGCGACCCCTGTACTTGCCCAGGAAAGGGTCGATAAAAAACTTGAAGCAAAAATCAAAAGCCTTACAGCAGGTTTTGAAGGTGATATCGGAATTTTTATAAAATGCCTCAGAACCGGCAAAACAGCTGCTTTGAATGCAGATACTATATTTCCGACTGCAAGTATGATCAAGATCCCAATCCTGGTGGGGATTATGGACAAGATTCAAAAAGGAGAACTAACTTATCATCAACCTTTGATTTACCGGGACTCACTGTTATATGCCGGCGAAGATGTGCTTGGTTCATTTAAGCAGGATGAAAAGATTGAATTAGGACGAGTTATAATGTTGATGTTAACCCTGAGTGATAATACTGCGAGTCTTTGGTTGCAAAGCCTGGCAGGTACAGGGAAGCGTATAAATGAAATGATGGACAGCCTCGGTTTAAAATATACAAGGGTAAATTCGAGAACTCCCGGAAGAGAAAGTAACCGGACAATTTATGGATGGGGGCAGACATCGCCCCGGGAAATGGTAATACTGATGGAAAAGATTTATAACGGTGAAGTGATAAACAAGAATATTTCTGACAAGATGTTGAGATTGCTTGGTAGAAATTTTAATGATGATCATGCAATCAACGCTATTCCACCTTCTATATTTGTGGCTTCGAAAAATGGCGAAGTGGATCAGTCCCGTAGTGAAACCTTATTGGTGATGGCACCACATGGCCCATATATCTTTTCGATCATTACAAAAAATCAGGTAGATCGGAGCTGGGATCCGAAAAATGCCGGATGGGTATTGGCTTCAAAGCTTTCCGCATTATTATGGAATTATTTTGAGCCAAATTTGAACAGGGGAAAATAATAAATAATTAAACTTAATTGACTTTACTTCGTCATATTCCTTTTTTAAAGGCAGTGTTCCTGCACAGCATCACAGCATTCGGTGGTCCGCAAGGCCATTTCGGAATGATGATGAAAACATTTGTGCAACAACGAAGAGATATAACCGAAAAAGAATTGATGGAATACAATGCATTCTGCCAATTGCTGCCAGGTGCGTCATCTACCCAGGTGCTTACGCTGGTTGGATACAAAAGAGGTGGATTTATTCTTGGAACACTTACTTTGCTAATCTGGATATTTCCGGCTTGTCTGTTGATGGGTGCATTTTCATTTCTGCTGAAATACATGGACCAGGAAAATATCCGGGACGGAATTTTCAAATTCATACAGCCTATGGCCGTTGGATTCCTGGCTTATGCAGCATCTATATCACTGAAGTTTGCGGTACATAATACTATTACAAAAGTTATTCTTTTTGTAAGTATAATTACAACCTTCCTGCTTTTCAAAACGCCCTGGATCTTCCCTGGACTGATCGTGCTGGGAGGATTCGTTACCAATCTAAGTGATAAGAGAATTCCCCAGGCACCTGATAGTCCAAAGAAAATCAAGTGGGGTAATATCTGGATGTTTGGAATTGTTTTTTTACTGGCAGGGATCTTCTCGGAAGTCGCCAGGAAAAATGATTGGCAGTCTCGAAACCAGTTTAACTTATTTGAAAACACTTATCGTTTTGGCAGTCTTGTATTCGGCGGCGGACAAGTGCTGATTCCCATGATGTATGAACAGTATGTAGCCAGGCCACAATCCAAAAGAGTCCAGGAAAAAAATGAAGGTAATTCTCAACAAGCAATCAATATTCCAAGAGATGAGTTTTATACGGGGGCAGGTGTAGTCCGCGCAATACCCGGCCCTGTATTTTCAATTGCATCATTTACAGGTGGGATGGCCCTGAGAGACCAGGGCACGGCCTGGCAGATTGCCGGGTGCATCATCGCATCTATTGCGATCTTTATGCCCAGTGCTTTGCTTGTAATATTTTTTTTCCCGATCTGGAACAACCTCAAAAAATATGCTGTTGTATTCCGGGCGCTTGAAGGTATTAATGCGGTAGTGGTTGGGATCATGATTGCCTCAACGCTCTATATGATGAAAGATATTTCACTGACAGAATTCAAAACAGTGAGTGTTCTGAACATCGGGGTTATACTTGGGACCTGGATGCTGTTAAGTGTTAAAAAAATCCCTTCTCCATTTATCGTTTTACTTTGTCTTCTACTGGGATGGTTGTTTCGGCACTGATAATATCTCATACATCTTGCTTTGAAAACAATGTCAGATTTTCAACTTTGGTATACGATCAGGTTATAACCCAAATAAAAAATTCGGAAATATCAAATCGGAATCAGACAAACGTTTGCCAACTGATTTCTCTGAATCATAACCTTTTGCATTCATCTCTTCCGTTACCATTTTTTCCTCAATAACGGGATCATTGTTTTTAATAAAATTCCATTCAGACCGACAGGAATCAGAAACATTACCCGAATAACTTAAGGCAACCAGGATTGCCATGGTAATATCCCCATGTTTCACATTCAGATTCTTCCTGAACCTGATTTTTAAAGTTCCATTTTCAACAACAGTTTCCAGTTCGCTGATGATATTATCTTCCCCGGTGATATTTAATGAAGTTGTTGAAGATTCTACAATCAAAACATCAAAGCTGCCATTGGACTCGAGGCCTGAAAAATTTCCGATATTTCTTTGTTCCGTAATAGAGTTGCCTGAACCCGAAATTCTTTTTTTACAGGACGAAATTCCGGATATGAAAATTGAGAGGAATAAAAAAGTTGAGAAGAATTTCATGCTGAGGAATTTGATTAAAAGGAACACCTTACGGGGTATCCCTTTCTGGTTGATTAGGGTTAATTAACTAAATGCTATTTGTAGGTAAATGTCAGTGTCTTTGTTACTGGTCCTTTTCCTGCCTCTGTTGTTTTTTCAACACAGGTCAAAGGATAGCCATATTCATCATAGGTAAAAGTTCTTTCAACGGTTTCCTGGACAGCTCCTTTGTCATCGTAAGCAACTTCCTTAAGGATGTTAGAAGGATTCAATTCCTGGAAAAATCCATAACTGAAATCGGCAAGGTGTTTAAGGGGATTGATTTTTGCATCATATCTTTCATAAACGCGGCGACCAGCATATTCCATCCGGTTTGTGAACGGATTTAGCAAATTTGTTGTGATGGTTCTGATACTTTTGTCATTGTTATAACTGTATTTTGACTCCTGGACTCGTTTGTATGAGATGCCTTCCTGGCCATCCTCCAATGGAAACGGCCCAAATAATCCATAATCAGTCAGGTTGCCGTTTTCATAAAAGTAGCTACCCATTGTGATTATTTGTCCTTTTGAGTCTTGCGTTTCTGTTCTTTCAAGTTTATCGTTTTCATACCTGTAATTTATACGAAGACCATCCTGTGTATATATATTCGCGATCCTTTTGTTGTCGCCATAGAATATTTCGAGGGTCTGAACATCGCTGCCGGCGTCTTCTTCGGCAAGGTTGATTTTACTGAGCTTTCCTTCTGTGTTGTAAAAAAACTCAATAAAATTTTGAGGATCCTGGTAAAGCTTTACGATTTTTTTTTCGGGAATGGTACCTTTACCGGGTCCATCATTGTCCTTGTCTTTTTTGCAGGAAGAAAGCGCAACGATTCCAACGAATAGGGTAAAAAATAATTTTCCGGAGAAAAGCCTTGGTGGCATAATAAACGATTTAGGATTTGTTTAATGATTAATGGTACGCAGCAAAAGTATGATGGATATCTGCGGACCGCAATCGCATAAAGATGTGAAAGGCCTTAGTGACCATTACATTCTTATCACATAAATCCACCGTGTCTGGAGTTTATGCCATAGTGCAAACTTAAAAAACCGGGATGGCCCGGTTTAATATTGATTGATAAGAGATGACAGGTGATGTTAACCGGCTGGTAATATTAATTCCGGCACAACTGTTCCAATAAGCGATTGCAACACGATGCCTGAACTAAAGAAATGTTATGATTGGATCACTGTGAATGAGATCTGTGAACCATTGTGTGATACAAATAAATCATAGCCGCAAATGATGAATTCAATAAATAGAACGAAGATTTCAATCCAAACTGATTTTGTTTAAACCAGGTTCAAACCAGGTTCAAGCCAGCTTCAAACCAGCCTGTCTTTAAAGGCTTTTGCTACTGCTTCGCTTTTGGAATTCACATGCAGTTTTTCGTAGATCTTCTTAATATGTGACCTTACGGTGTCGATGGAAATATACATCTCGGAAGCAATCATTTTATAGCTATAGCCATTAACAAGCAATTGCAGTACTTCTTTCTCGCGTTCCGATAAATGATAGTCATCTCCGGATGGAGTGTTTGCTTCGGAGAACATTTTCAAAACCTGGGTTGCAATTGATGAGCTCATCGGAGCCCCGCCCAAATGCGCCTCCTGTATATATTCAAGTAACTTTGCGGGGGGCGTCTTTTTTAAAAGGTATCCATTGGCACCATTGCGTATTGCATCAAAAACATTTTTGTTATCGTCAAAAACTGTCAGCATCAATACTTTTACATCTGCATTTTTTTGCCTGATTAATTTCAACCCGTCAATCCCATTGGTTCCCGGCATGTCGATATCCATCAATACAACATCCGGTTGCAAAGCTTCAACTTCAGCCATCACATTATTACAGTTCTTAAAAGCCGCGACCACTTCAAAGCCATCGGATCCGTTCAGGAGCATTGATAAACCTTCACGTAATTGGGGGTTATCTTCATACAAAACAATTTTTATCATAACCGGGGTTTAATTATTAAAGATAGCATTTGAAAAATCATCTTTTAGTTCACCGGCGCATCCAGGGTAATCACTGTGCCCTTATTCAACCCCGATCTGATATCCAGCTTTCCGCGCAGACTTTGAGCCCTTTTTTTCATATTTATAAGACCGTTACCACCATCGGCCACCGCATTGTCGAATCCTATTCCTTCGTCTTTGATTGTCATTATTAACGAAGTCTTCAAAACCCGGATATCAACGTCTGCCCATTTGGATTTTGAATATTTAGCCAGGTTGTTTACTGCTTCTTTAAATAGGAGAAATAAATCGCGCCTTGCTTCCATATCCAGTTTAAGATCATGAACAGCTTCATCAACTTTAAAACTATACTCTATATTCTTTGCCTCGAAGACTCCAGTGGCAAATTCACGCATCCTTGCCACCACCTTCTGCATGCTATCGTTCATGGGATTTATACTCCATACAATATCGTCCATCGCTTCCATCATCCGGCTGCTGTTATCGCTGATCTTATCAATATATTCTTTGGTCTTACCAGTGTCGCAGTTCACTTTCATTTTTGCCATCTCACTCAGGATGTTGATGGTACTGAGTGTGGATCCCATATCGTCATGCAAATCGCGGGCTATCCTTCTTCTCACTTTTTCCATATCGAGTAAACGGTTAACCTTAATCCGGTGTACAAGGTAAACAAGACCAGCAACACACAATGCCATAAGCAACATGAACCACCAGGTGTTCCAGAATGGAGGGCGGATATGAATTTTTAAATGAGTTACCCCTTTGGATCGTATCCCGTCCCCATTTTCACACCAAACCTTGAATGTGTAACTTCCCGGAGGCAGCTGGGTATAGTTTGCCAGTAACAGTCTGTCAGTACGGTAAGTTTCCTTATCAATACCTTCAAGTTTATAATAATAAACGATCTTATCTTTCTGTAAAAAACTGAGGGCGGCAAATTCTATGGTAATTGAATTCTGCTTATAATCCAGTTCCACCTGGCTGAGACCGAGAATTGAATCCGGGGACAGGTAATTATTAAACAACTTAAAATCAGTGATGCTTACATCGGGTGGGGTCTGGCTACTGACAATCCTATCAGGGTCAAATGCAACAAAATCGTGATATTTCCAAAAAGCATCGAACCCGATGGCAGCCTGAGGCTGGCTCCTATCTGGAAGTTGTCATAAAAAATACCATCCCGCTGAGAATATGCTGTAAAAATATTGTTTGGAATATTGTAACGGCAAAGACCAGTAAGCAGGCTGATCCATAAAGAGCCTTTTTGATCATACTCAACGCTATTGACTGTATTTGAAGGAAGCCCATCGTCTGATGAAACCTGCCTTATAGCACCGGTATTTACATTTAAGAAATTTATTGCGCCTGAAGCAATGATAAGCGTGCTGTCGTTGTACGGCACTATGTCTGTGACTACATTGGAATAAAGCGATTTCCCTTTGCCCGATTGGGTTGAATATATAGCAACCGTTTTTCCGGTCGCGGGATCAATTTTATAAAGCCCGTATTCATGGGTAGCCGCCCAGATGAAACCCTGTTTGTCTTCATACAATTTATAAATCAGCGTTTCCAGGTTTGCAACAGGCACCAGTTCTTTCTCAAGATTATTAATATTTCCTGTACGACTGTTCCACTTTGCAAGGTGACCGTACTGTGAGCCAAACCAGATGTTGCCATTTTTATCACCTATAATCTGGCGGATTGTTTTGTCCTCGAATATGGGCGGGTTAAAAAATAAATTCTTTTTGGTTGTAAGATCATGAACCATGATACGCCCCGACTGGCAGCCAATCCAGACTTTGTTTGCCGGCTGTTGTTCTAACAGATCCCATTGCAGGAGGAAATTGCCATCACCGTTTGGGACAGCAGCGTTAATATTATTTTTCGTTTGCCAAAAATTTTGATCATAACTGATGAGCCCCGTACCCCAGGTACTTACGAACAATTGTTTGTCGGCAGTTTCCAGGAAATTTGTTATGGATATGTCCGCTGCCTTGCCTTTGACCTGTGCTTTAACAGTATTAAATGATTGTTCATTAGGGTTAACAGCATAAACACCCTGGTCAGTTCCCAGCCAAAGATTATGTTCTTTATCCTCGTACATTGAAAAAACATAATCGTATTTTATTCCATAATCCTCAAGATGTTCGTTCCTGATAAAATTGAAACGGTGAAGTTTAGAATCATAAGAAAACAAATACATCCGTCCAAATGCCCATAAGCCACCGGAACTATGTTGGGCAAATCCACGCATCTCCCGGTAAACTTCGGGACCGAACTTAAGGCCTGTCGTATCACTGGTAAAAGTTTTACTGGTCAGATCATAACAGTTGTTATTCTCTTGTTTTTTTGCTGTATTCCATGTCGTGATCCAAAGACGGTTACTCTGATCAATAAACAACAGGTTAATGGCATCGTTTTCTGAAAAAGCATTCAGAATCGGAATGTTATGGGGATTCTTATGCCGGTTGTAAACGGTATGTTTCCTGGTGTCGTATAACGCGAGTCCTGAATCGCATCCCAGCCAATAATCATTGGTAGCCGGATCTTCGATTATTGTCATTATCGACCATTTGTCAGGAGCGCTCACATGTGGACCGTTTTGCTTTGCGAATGTATTTGAAACAGAGTCGTACGCAAGCAGACCAAATTTTGAGATCAACAGGAACACCTGCCCTTCGGAGTTTTGCCACAGTTTATAGGTTGCCCTGGGATTCACCTGTTTCCCGGGCGTTATGCCAGCACGTTTAAAACGGAAAGTCGCGGGATCAAATATGCCAACTTCCTTGCCGCTTCTGACCCAGATGTTACCTTTTTTATCTTCAAACATCTGCGATATACTTACCGGTGGCAGGTATTCATCTGAACCGGGAGGAGGTGTAAACCGGATAATCTTTCTTCCATCATAGCGTTGAAGGCCGTTCGCAGTTCCAAACCACATAAAGCCTTTTTTATCCTGGAATATGGTATAGACAAAGTTTGAAGCCAGGCCTTCCCTCGAAGACAGCCGGTTAAACACGTATTGCCTGGGCTGGGCCGGTAATCGGAGTGCCAGCAAAAGGAGTAAGATGATATGCAGAACGTATCTCAAAACAGTAAAGTAGTAGTTTCCAAAATTAATCTTCCCGATGATTAATTAATCAGGTCAGCATCAGAATCACCCATATATGTGATACAAAAAAAGCTTTTTCCCTGCCTTCGCTTTCACAGTGTCTGTATGGATTGTCAATTTCCATGGATGAAAGCAACAAAAAGTGAAGAATGGCTTTTCATGACATATCAACTTATCTGGAAGGCTTTAATTAGTCAATGCTTTTTTCACATTCATATGCTATTGTATACCCCTGTAACAAATCTGACATTTGAGGCGTCAAACAAACAGTAACACAAACAAACACAAACAAACAGTAACACACAAACCTTATCAATCATGAAAAAGCAATTCTTACTGATCGCTTCCTTTTTAGTAATCGCGATCTCATCATTTGCCACTGGCAAACCATCTGTAGGTAAATCATCACGCAACTGGTCAGTTGATCAGCCATTCGGTTCTATTTCAGCAAAAGGAAATATCGAAGTAGTACTTGTTCCAGATGATTCCAAAACAATCAGCATTGAAGGCACTGACAAATATGTTAATGCCATGAATCTTGAAGTCGACAATGGCGTACTGAAAATTACAGGTTTAAAAGGATCCGCAAAAAACAGGGCAATTGTATATGTACCTGTACGTGATATCAACAAGGTAACATTAAGAGGCGGCGCAGACCTGAGTTCGAAAGGAAGACTGAAAAGTAAACAACTTTTTATACGCATCGAAGGTGTGTCCAAAGTAAATGTTAAGAACATCGGAGAAATAGTTATTGACAGCGATGATCTGCACCAGTTCTACTACGAAAAAGCAGAGCGCTCAATAATCCGTATTGAAAAAGCATAATTTGATTTAGTATCCCTACCCTTGAACATTGCTCTTTAACCTTACAATGAAAGTGTACCCTAAAAAGAATACCCCTGGAAACATTCCGTAGAGTTTAATAAAAACAAACCCAAGCGTTGAAGCAGTAATCATGTGCCTTTAAAAAATGCGCTAATCAAACACCTTGATCATTAAACCTTCTTAAAACAACAGGCAGGATTTATCTCAGAAAAGCTTAGTCAAAAAGGTAAGGCGTGGATTGACGAAATGTAGATGCAGAAACAGTGCGTATGGTGCCGGGCGGGAATAACCGGCACCTTTTTTAATTTTGCGAAACCTGTTTATTGTCGATTGATCTCACCATTTCCCTGCTGTGTTCAAGCAAACTTATTTTTTTTCGGAACACAGTTTCCAACACTTCAAGTTCTTTACAATACCTCGCTGTTTTTTTATTTTTTTGCAACCTGGCCCGGTGCACAATCAACGGTTTCAAAATATTTTCTTCGATTGTCTGAGCAAAATACTGCGATGCGGAATTTACCCTGTCACTTAATGGAGTAATTTCGCCTGACTGGCGAAAGGCTGTTATAAGTGTGCTCAATTGTTTTGCAAACTTGCGGGCAACATCCTGCAAATGATGCGCCTCTCCAACCATCTTGTTAGCCAGCTCAAGACTGTTTAATTTCTCCGGATGTTTGCGGGGTTTTGTCGCCTTCAGGTGAAAAAGACTTGCCTCTATCAATTTATGACAATCGAAATACCTATGGAGCATATTGATACCCTGTATGGATTGTTCAGACTGAAAATTAGTGGCAAGCTTTTCTTCATCGGCTTCCATTGCTGAAAAAGCTATAACCTGGTGATCGGTTTTTATAGCTGAGGGATGAACCAGCGAGTGCAATACTACTCCTTCAAGTGTTGTGCATCTGCTTAAAGCGACATATACCTGGCCGGGGGCAAAAGCGTTACCAACATCAATGATCGCTTTTTCAAATGTTAAGCCCTGGCTTTTATGGATAGTGATTGCCCAGGCAAGCCTTACCGGGTATTGTGTAAACGTACCCAACTCTTCTTCTTCGATGTCCCCCTTTTCGTTATTATAGTTATAACGGATATTTTTCCAGGTCTCTTTTTCCAATTCCATTTTTATAGCGCTGTCTGCTAATTCAACAACTATTTTTTCCTGCGTGATATGTGTAACGACAGCGAGCTTGCCGTTAAAATAGCGTTTCAGTTCACCCGTTTCATTTTTTACAAACATTACCTGCGCTCCCTTCCTCAATGAAAGATTATGGTCCGTTGGAAAACTTTTATCAGGGAATTCACCAGCAATAGTTGCTTCGAATGTATAGGATGGATCGGTAAGTTGTTGAAGTGCGGATTGATTTATTGAATCTGCTTTATGATTATGGGTTGTTAATGTGATATATCTTTTTGAATCGCTCGACTGGATTTTTGGATCGTATAAACCATTTAACAATGCAAAATCGTTAGCAATCATCTGGTTGTTCCTGATGCGGTTTAGAACATCTATGAAGTGTTGGTCACTTTGGCGATAAATCTTCTTTAGTTCGATATACACTGGCGGATCCTGTCTCATGATATTGGAATGGAAAAAGAATGGACTTTCATAGTGATTCTTCAATATCTGCCATTGATCATCGGGAACCACTGGTGGTAATTGAAACAGATCTCCTATCAATAAGACCTGCACGCCGCCGAAAGGCTGGTGAAGGTTTTTTCTGAACTGCCGTAAAATGATATCAATCGCATCCAGCATGTCTGCCCGAACCATGGAAATCTCATCGATAATCAGCAACTCCATTTCTTCCAGGATCTTTCTTTTTGAAGCAAAGAATCTTATATTTCTGAACAGGGAATGCTGATCGGTAATTCCGGATTCGTGATTGCTTACAGAGTTTTGTGTGGTTGGTATAAAAGGTCCGAATGGAAGTTGAAAAAATGAATGAAGAGTTACCCCACCTGCGTTGATCGCAGCCACACCGGTTGGCGCGGCAACTACTGTTTGTTTCAGTGTAGTTTCGCGGATATATTTCAGGAAGGTAGTTTTTCCTGTTCCTGCCTTTCCAGTCAGGAAGACTGGTCTGTTGGTATGATTGACAAAGTTTGCAGCCAGCTGAAATAGTATGTTGTCAGGGTCGCTCTTAAACTGATTCATCAACCCAAAAATAAATAAAAGCTTGCTGGATCAGACTTCTATATTATTTTCCTTCATCCATTGCCAGTAATTTAACACTACACGGATCTCGGCAAACGAATAATCATCTCCAAGCTTTTCTTTAATGGGCATAGCAGTGGTTCCCCCGATTTCTTTTACCGCTTCCAGTATAGTGCTGATCTTTTGTTTTGGCAACAAACTATGTGCATCCAGCATTCCCACCCGGACAAAATGCGCCAGGTGTCCCTCAATCGTGCTTTGCACTAATTGACGTTGGACAGAGATCTCTTCCACGGTTTTGCCTTCGTTGAATAACCCAAGTGTAATCATTTTGGTATCGCCAGTCCGCTCGTGTTTTCGCCGCAGTGTTTTATTGCTGCCGGTGCTATCCCTTTTCTCTTTATTTTTCTTAATAAGATCAAGAAAGTGAGGACCATATTTCCTGAGCTTTACTTCACTGAAGCCCTGGATAGCCGCCATTCCTGCCAGGGTTCCAGGCATTAGGGTGGCTAGTTCCAGCAGCGTTGAATCCGCAAAAATATTATGTGGCGGTATGTTCTCTGTCGAAGCAAGGTATTGCCTGGCAGACTTAAACAATCGGAAAAGTTCGCCGCCATCCTCATCGCTACCCGAGGAAGCTTCTGCTTGTTTACCAGTAGGCTCAAACAATTCAACCTGAGAATGTCCACGCAGAACGGGCCAGCTATTGTTGTTTAGTTTCAATACGGGATACTCGCCGGTAGTCTGCGTCAGCAAACCCATATCAACAACCTGCCGGATAAAAGTTTTCCATTCTTCTTTGCTGTGTTCCTGGCCGATAGCAAAAGTCTTTATTAAATGATGTTCATCTTTCACCGATTTACTACCCCGCAAAAAATCAATAATATAATTCGCCCCAAACCGCTCACCCAGGCGACTTACTGCACTCAATAATTTCTGTACAGTTACGGTGGCATTGAACTTTTTGTATTCACTTAAACAACTGTCGCAGGAGCCGCAATGATTAACTGTTTTTTCTCCAAAATAATTGAGAAGATATTTACGCCTGCATTCACGGCTTTCGCAAAAAGAAGCCATCTGATCAAGCTTCTTCAACATGATACGTGACTGCTCCTCATTTCCTTCGACTGTTGCGAATCGTTTCAGTTTGAAAACATCGCCCGCGCTGTAAAAGAGAATCGCATCACTTTGCAAACCATCCCTACCCGCACGTCCTGTCTCCTGGTAATAACCTTCGATGTTTTTAGGTAAGTCGGCATGGATTACAAACCTTACATTGCTTTTGTTAATCCCCATCCCAAAAGCAATGGTAGCAACCATTATCCTCAGTTCGTCTTTCAGAAACTGCTCCTGCCTTTCTTCCCTTGTTCTTCTGTCCAGACCGGCATGATAAGCCGCCGCAGCGAAACCTGCCTTTTGAAGATCTGCAGCCAGCGTTTCCGTTGAAGCCCTTGAAAGGCAATAAATAATGCCGCTTATGTCTTTCCTTTTTACAAGATATTCAATCAACTGATCGTAGTAATCACGTTTAGGCCAGATATAATAATAGATATTAGGCCTGTTAAAAGAAGTTTCGAAAAGCCTGAAGTTTTTAAGCGCAAGTTTTTCGATAATATCCCGACGGGTGAGATTGTCTGCGGTTGCTGTAAGTGCAATGAGGGGAACAGAAGGATATTTTTGTTTTAGTTGGCCCAAAAAAAGATATTCAGGTCTGAAGTCGTGCCCCCATTGGCTGATACAATGCGCCTCATCAATTGCAAACAAACTGATCTGGAGCCGGCTGAGGGAGACAATAAAATTTGAATCTCCAAATAGCCGTTCAGGAGCAATGTATAAAAGCTTTATTGAGCCGCTCCACAACTGGGTGAGTATCTCTGATTGTTCCGATGTACTTTGGCTGGAATTGAGATAAGCAGCCTGGATTCCATTTTGCTTCAAACCATCTACCTGGTCCTTCATCAATGCAATCAACGGGGAAATAACGATAGCTGTTCCGGGTAATGCCAGGGCTGGAAGCTGGTAACAAATTGATTTACCCCCACCGGTAGGCATCAGTACGACCGCATCCTTTTTGGAAATAATATGACGGATAATTGATTCCTGGTGCTGACGAAATTCACGGTAACCAAAATAGCGCTCAAGCATTTGGGTTAGAGCATCCATCGTGGGAGGCGCAGGTGCCACTATACTGTTTTCTGCATTTGGGTACCCGGCAACAGAATTACTATCAGGCTTTATAGTATGATCGGATGGTGATTTCATAATGATTGGATAAAGTTATCTGCATCCATTATGACTAACCTGGCATTAAATGGCTATTAAAGAAGAAAATGTCCTTTGGAAGAGCGTTTAATCATCATTGTTTCTTGTGAAAATGTGGCTTGTACCTTCCTTTGTGACGTGATCCCTTGCCTGGAGCATAACCAGGTACAGGACCGAAACTTTCAGGTATTTTACCTTTAGTTACGGCAGTACCAAGAAGGTTTTCAATGACAGCAAATTTATTCTGCTCTTTCTCACTGATAAATGTGTAAGCTGTACCATCGGTCTCAGCCCTCGCAGTTCTGCCTATACGATGTATATAATCTTCGCCATCGTTTGGTACATCGTAATTGATTACAAGATCAATATTGTCGATATCAATTCCACGTGAGATAATATCTGTGGCAACTAAAATCTTCAGATTACGACTTCTGAAATCTAACATCACCTGCTCGCGCGCAGCCTGCGTAAGATCGGAATGTATTTCTTCGATGTTGAATTTCGCCCTCTTAAGTTCGCGGCTCAATTGCTTAACTGCCTGTTTCTTGGAACAGAATATAAGCACCGATTGATTTACCCGGTCACGCAGAAGATAGGTAATTAAAGGGATTTTTTGCGCCTCATAAACAACAAACGCTTCCTGGACAATTTTTGCCGGTGGCTTGGAAATAGCAATATTGATCTCTTCGGGCTGATGTAAAATTTTTCGTGCAAGATCCCTGATCTTTTCAGGCATAGTTGCCGAGAAAAGGAGATTCTGACGCTTCGCGGGCATGAACGAAATAATCTTCATGATATCATCATAAAAACCCATGTCCAGCATTCTGTCTGCTTCATCAAGAATCAGGTATCTCAGGTCCTTCAGTTTTACATAACCCATGTTGAGATGGCTGATCATTCGTCCGGGGGTACAGATCACGATATCTGCACCGCGTGACAATGCCTGCTTTTCTGTTGTAAAACTGGAACCGTCTCCGCCTCCGTAAACAGCAATTGAGCTGATGTTGGTAAAATAGGAAAGTCCTTCCAGGTTCTGGGCAATCTGAACCGCCAGCTCCCGGGTTGGAACAATTACTAACGCATTAATATGATCAGCAGAATGATGAGCATTTAACAGCATATTTATGATGGGAAGCAGATAGGCAGCGGTTTTACCGGTGCCGGTCTGGGCAGATGCTATGAGATCTTTTCCTGCAAGAATCAGGGGGATTACTCTCTCCTGAACAGGTGTCGCGTTTTCATAACCGGTTGCTTCAATCCCTTCAACGAGGGATTCGTGCAAGCCAAATTCTTTAAAATTCAAAGTGGGAAATAATTAATTGACTATTTAAACAGGTCTTGGTAAAGATAATGCAAAGCAGGATTGTGAAAATGTTAACTGTGGAGTTTGTAAGAATTTTTGGGAAAGACCTCCATGGAAAGGAATTGATTTTTGCAGCCCACCGATAGGTAGCCGCAAAAATCAATTAAAACGAATATTGTAAAGAGCTGATGCCGGGTAATAAGTTGGTTCCGGATTGTTATCAGTATTTGTATTATGCGTCGTGGTCGATTGCCTCCTTAGGCTCTTCTACAGGCTCTTCTGATGGTGTTTGCTCAACTTTTGGATTTGTGTTCTTTATACTAAGTTGAAACTTTGTATTCAGGCTGACTTCGTAATTCGCTGTGGCGAACAGCGTTTTTACAGCATTGTCCTGAATCATAACTGCAGCCAGGTCAACTGCAAGAGGTGATGTGCTGATCACATTAGCCACACGTCCATTGTTAAATTCAATTGTAAATTTGTAACCTGCTTTTCTTCCACTGCCTGCTCTTTCAAAATCGATTCGGTTAAGCGCAAGTGTTTGATCGGTTGCCGCTGCCTTCTTCATCAGTATCTTAATAATAGGCAGGTATTTGAGCCAAATATGAGTGTACATAAGTCTTGTTTTAATCTTGAAATTGTACAGGAGTGAAAAAACATTCTAGCAGTTTCGGAGCCCTGTATACAGGCAAGGAGTACAAAGATGCGAATAAAATACCCGAAAAACTAAAAATCGGGGTGGAAATTAGGAATCCAGGCCGATTTAACGCCGATTTCGGAGGAATTGCCGGACCCGTCTAATGGGAATCGCTTAGATGAACGCACATATGACAACCGATCATAATAATGGCTGAGCATAATGCTCCTGGGCATCATTTCGACATTCAGCCCTGTACTTTTCCATCGGTCTCAACAAAATTGAAACCGGCAAATTCTGCGAGCTGGTTTACAGTAACATTTTTTTCCAGTCCCAGTTTTGCCGGGCAGGGCTGTCCTGTGTAGTAAACATGGTTTGCCCCGATTTGACGACCAATCAAAACCATCTCTTTAGCTAAACAAAAACATAATATCATCTTCTGATAAAGACTTCACAAAACCTTCTTCTTCACCAACCAGGTCATCAGCAAGCTGCTTTTTTCTTTGTTGTAGCTGAATGATTTTTTCTTCGATTGTGTTCCTGCAAATCATCTTGTAAGCAAATACATTTTTCGTTTGCCCGATTCGATGCGTTCTGTCTATTGCCTGTTGTTGTACTGCAGTATTCCACCAGGGGTCGAAAAGAAATACATAATCAGCGGCGGTAAGATTCAAACCAGCGTTACCGGCTTTAAGGCTGATGAGAAAAACATTCGTTTTGTCTTCCGGATCCTGGAAAGCGCTTACCATCTCCGCTCTTTTTTGTGGTGGAGTCTGACCATCAAAATGAAAATATGTAATACCTTTTTTTGAGCATTCTTCAGCAAGCAAATCAAGCATAGTAGTAAATTGGGAAAACACGAGGGCTTTGTGTTTGCCAAGGTTGTAAGTAAGCTCATCCATCAGCATGGAAGTCTTAATTGAATCAGCACAGGTTTGCTCATCTGCTGGTAACAATAACGGGGAGTTACAAATTTGCCTTAGCTTCAATATTCCCTGGAGAAGGGCAAGTTTATTTTTTTGCAATCCTTCTTTTTTAATATTCAGGAAAAGACTGCTGCTGATCCTATCCCGAATACTTTCATAATTTTCTTTTTGTGCTGAGCTCATCTCACACCACATAATGATTTCTGTTTTCACCGGAAGATCAGGCGCCACCTGCTCTTTGGTTCTCCTCAGGATAAAAGGAGCAGTAAGTTTCTGTAACCCTGTGATTTTTTCTGCTTGCTTGTCGCGGTCGATCGGGTCTGCGAACTCCCTTTTAAAATATTCCTTACTACCAAAGATCCCGGGTAAAAGAAAGTCTAGTTGCGCATATAAATCAAATGTATTATTCATTACCGGGGTTCCGCTTAATGCGATCCTGGTTTCTGATGATAAATGATTTACAATTTTTGTTATCTGGGCAGCCGGATTTTTAATATTGTGACTTTCATCCAGAATAAGTGTCTGGAAATGCATCGAAGAAAAAATTTCGAAGTCTGATCTGACCGTTCCATAGCTTGTAATTATGATATGATGACATGGATCAGATAAACTGGATTCGAGCCTGGAAGCTCCATGATAAATATGACAGTTAAGATGCGGCGCAAATTTTTCGACTTCCTGTTTCCAGTTGAAAAGAAGTGAGCTTGGACAAACAATAAGATGCCTTGAGGAAGGATTCGCTAATATTTTTGAGCTGATAAAACAGATGGTCTGCAGTGTTTTTCCAAGTCCCATGTCATCTGCAAGGCAAGCTCCTGCACCTGCTTCTGCCAGCAGCATCATCCACTCAAAGCCTTTCTTTTGATAAGGCCTTAGTGTTGCTTTGATCTGTGGATCTACAGGATAAACAGTTATGTCCTGTTGTTGCCATAATTTCCATTTAACCAGCCAATCTGTTTTGATAACAGTTTGCAGTTCGGCGCTTTCATCGTTGCTAAAAGCAAGCCATCTCGGCACACTGATTTCCTTGTCTGAGATTTTGCCAAGTTTTATCAGCGCTGCAAACTTAGCCAGCCATGGTTCTGATAAAACACCAAGGGAACCGTCTTTCAGCAATACCGCCCTTTGACCGGACAATAACATTTTCTGCATTTCAATCAACTGAACTTCTTCCTTGCCAAATGAAATTTTTAATTGGAGAATTGCTGTATGACCCTCTTCCTTAATAAATTTTGTGGTTGTTTCTATCTGGTGGGGAGAATAACGGAAATGTTTTAGCATGTCCATGCCCGTTACTTCGATATTTGCGCCGAGTAATTTATGATATGCTTTCGGGAACCATTGATTTTTTTGAGCTTCAGCAAATCCCAGGTAGTAATATCCATTCATTTGCCTGGAAAAGCCAGGATGAAGCGATTCAAGAAATACGCGAAATTCATCCTCTTTCTGCTTGTTACGGTGAATAACATATTCCACCGAATTACGATTAAGCTTAACAGTTTCCTGCCACTTATCCTCCATCACAAATCCATCATAGATCCATTGTGGAGTAAGCATCAAAAAAGAATTGCTGATTTCGCTTAACATCACCCTGTTTACAGGCAACACCTCCACTGCTTTTGCTTCGAGTAATCCGTTTCTTTCAACCAGGTAATCCAGTTCGAGAGGGGTTAATAATTCTTCGATAAAAATGTCCTGGTTTTGTTCAAGCTTTCTGGTACCAATTGTATTTAACCAGTTAAGTGTTTGTGTGTCTTTATTGCTCAGTAAAAAATATTCATTGTTACTTTCAAGAATGAACTCATATCGTTTGAACATTGCGACTTCATAATGATCGCCATTTATACTAAGCCTTGTGCGAAGCGATAATTTGTCTTTACTCCCATAAAGGTCGAATTGCAGGGTAGGTCTGAACTTGCTGATGGTGCAGGGGGCGGTAATGAAACGCACGTTATCTACTGGTGTTTTATGATACCATTGTAAAGTATGAGCGAATGGTTTTATCCTTTGGAAAAGATCGAGTAAATGACGCGTAATACTCGAGGAATAATAATCAGAAAAAGGTATGCCGGCTTTTTGTTTGCTGAACTTCTTTTTTATCGAATCCCTGGTAAAATTTATTCCCTCTTTGCTGAACCAAATCAATAGTTCTTTGAATCCTTTTTCAATCTCCGGGAAATGTTGCTTGATTTCCGTACTGGTCAGTTCTTTATTTGTAAAAGGTGATTTTGGAGCTGAACGGTCAATCACCAGGATTTCAAGAACCTGGTGATCCTGGAACATCCTGTAAGGAGACAAAAGTAAAACCGCCTTCGAATTCTTTTTAACTTCTGCCATATTCGCCGCCTTTCCTGCTTTAAAAATGAGGCGGCAATTTAAGTCAAAAAAGATTGTTTTAAATCTAAAATCTGAAGGCCTTTGTTATGGCTTTGGGTATCATTGTTTCGGGGATTTATGTGTAGATAGGAGACATGGGTAAATAGTTTAACGCAGCCAAATGGGTTAGCGATTGGGTAAATTTCTGTACAGGATGAAATCTGCATTGTCATTACTTGCGTGGAGTTCTTCTATCTCAAGGTGTTATGTGAAGCTATTAGCCATTTTTCAAAGAAACGTTACATAATGCCTGGACGAATTTGTGGATACCACTCAGCTACTCTTATCATGATACTGTCATGATATCTGAATTACTATCCTGATATCTGAGCTACTATCTTATATTTTGCAAATTCTTTCAGATACCCGGTTGGCACGTTTGTTGAAAATAGATAGTTATTATTTTTCATCTAAATGTGGATATTATGATTAGCAGAACAGAAAAAGTAAGAACGGAAAAGTTTGATATAGTGCTTGAAGGAAAAGCGGTTGCAATAAAAGCATCAAGATATCAAACACATAACAATGAAATAAGATTTCGGGTGAGCATAAACGATAGCCCGGTTTATATCTTCGCTTACGACGAAGAATTAAACAAGGCTGTAGCCATCGATCAAAGTTCAGCCGTAGCAGCGATATCACCTAACATTGAAGAAGTGATTGGAACAAGATTAGCAGCAGCAGCATAGGAACACACGGGACGGTTTATACATTTTAAAGGCGGATTTATTCCGCCTTTAAAATTTCACTAAGTCGCATGTTTTCTTTCTCTAATGAAGTGACAATAAAATACGCCGGGGGTTAAAGATTGAAGAAACTATTTCCGGTAAGGATAATTTCTATGCGAAGGAATATTGTTCACCATAAGTGCGATCAAAAGCAGAATGAACGAACCTGAAAATACCGGGGATAGCGCATACATATAACCAAGCGCCTTAATTTTCTCACTACCGATATTGGCAATAAGTGCTGTTGCACCGCCAGGCGGATGCATTGTTTTTGTTATTTGCATTAATACTATTGATAATGAAACTGCAAGTGAACTGGCCAACCACAACTGTCCGGGAATTAATTTACTAACAGTTACGCCGACAAGAGCGGATATCAGGTGTCCAAAAATCAGGTTCCGGGGTTGGGCAAGTGGACTATTGGTAGCGCCAAACACTAAAACGGCGGAGGCTCCAAAAGAGCCAATCAGGAAAACACTATCTGTTTCTGCCACCCGGTTTTGTTGAAAATAGCCGATTATGCCGATGCCCAGGAATGCCCCGATGAAGGTCCAGAGGTGATCGATTGGTTCCACTATTGTTTGTCGGTAAATAACGTAACGAGCAATCCTGTAGGTTCTTTTTATTTTCCGTCTCACGCTCGCTTAAGATATTTTTTGATAAGGTTCATCGGGCAATTTGGTTGAGCTTGTTATTTAGTTGAGTTTGCTATCCAGATGCGATTCAATGTTGTCCTAATCAGCTTGATTCAACGATATGGTTATTTAATACCTTTTAGTTCTTCCATGGTAAAAGGTTTCTGACGATCCTTATATTGTTTCCTGATTTTCTGAACATCAGTTGGGTTTACATTTGGCGCTTTATTGCCCCATGCATTTCTGATAAAGCTGAGCAACTGGGCGATGTCTTCGTCATTAAATTCATCGCTACCTCCGATGCCCGGCATATCACCGTTTATCTCAGGTGCTTTATATAATTTGCCGTTAACATCTACCGGTCCGGTAAGTCCATATAATACAATCCGGCTCAGGTGATCCGGGTTGCCCGTAACCCAGTTGGAACGGTTTAATGGTGGTGCAAGTGACTGAATTCCTTCACCATCATTTCCATGGCAGGTCTTGCATATAGTTGTAAATACTTTACCTCCTTTTGGATACAGTTTCATCAGCGCATCAGTTTTTCCGGCATTTTGTTTGTTTACCATATCCTTTCGAACTTTCGCAAGGCGCTTATAAACGATCAAACCTGTATCATTATTTTTAACAAGTATGTTATTTAATGCATCCTCCCGATTTTCCATAGTACTGATAATCGCATCAGCGATATATATGCTGGAAGGATATTGTTTCACTAAACGTTCCTGCATCTGCTGAACTCCTGCGGGATCAAATCGCTGGATCTTACCCAGTAGCAAAGCAAGCCAGGTTGCATTTGTAGAGTCCGCTGTAAACTGTTGAAGCGCCTTGAAAATACTTTTTTGATTTGAGCCTGAAATGATGGAAGGGATCGTTGCCATCGCCTGGGTACGTAGAACAGGATTGTTTTGGTTCAACAAGGGTTCTATATCTGATGACTGCAATGCACCAAGACCTTCGAGGGTCCAAAGCGAATGCATAACACCAAGGGGCTGATCGGTTCGACGGATTCCCTGTCGCAATAATGGAATTATCTGTGATGATTTATTATCGACCAGTAGCTGTTGTGCAAGGTCCCTTACAGTCCCGTTCGGATGATTTAAATATGCAACCAACTGAACAGGATCATCACCAGTGATAACTGGTACCGGCTTTGAATTTGCAGGTACTATCCGATAGATTCGCCCACAGTTTAATGGCAAAGTTAACCTGCGACTTTTAATTTCATTTTTAAGATAAGGTGTCAGGTATGTCTTATGTTGAATAATACCACGATACATATCCAGCACATACATTGCACCATCGAGACCCGTATACAAATTGACCGGTCTGAATCTTTCATCTGTGCTGGCAAGAAATTCATGATCCTTATAAGCCTGATTGCCCTTTACTGACAGACCACTGTCATTAATAATATTTCTTTTGATGAGATTAGCAGAAGGCTCTGCTACAAAGCCGTTACCCAGATAACTGCTTTCAAACAAATCGCCACGATAAATCAGTGGTCCGCAGGCTGCAGTAAAGGTTACGAGTCGCAGGCTGTCGTTCAAAGTGCCTTTCATATATCCGCGGTTTACACCAGTAGTTGCCCTGGCAGGATAAACCCGGTTGTCGCGGATAATTTTCTCATTAAAGCCTGAAACTCTTTGCTGATGCAGATTACCTGCCCCCAGGCCGGGACTGAAATAATCACCCAAAAAGTTTTCCGAATTATTATTGTAAAAAAGACGGCCCTGGTTGTCCTGTGTTATCCCCCACTGACCCCGAAAATGTGTTCGTTCAATAAGCCAGTTGTTGCCTTTTTTGCGATAACGCTTATCAGATTTGGCATTGTAAATCCAGTTGTCCATTGCCCTCAACAAACCATTTGGCTGATGCTCCACATTTCCTCCCTCGGCATATTTATCGTCAACCAATGTCTTTCGGACTGGTTTGTCATCCTCGATCTCCACGTACCATAATTTTGGTGGCTCAGCGATCAGGATGCCGTTTTCGACCAGGCATATGCTTCTTGGTAATACAAGAGAATCCATGAACACCTTCCTGGAATCTAATCTTCCATCTTTATTGGTGTCTTCAAGAATTACAATCTTGCCATCCATTGCAGATTCCCCGGTGCCGAGAGTATCCGGCATATAACCGGTCATTTCAACCACCCACATCCTGCCTTTTTTATCGAAGGTCATAGCTACCGGCGCCACTACCAGCGGCTCAGAGGCCACCAGCTCAATCTTCAGGCCTGGATCGATCTCCATTTTGCTAATCGCTGCTTCCGCATCTAATACGGGGGATTCTTTATATTGTTCCCTGATAGCGGCTGTGTCTGTTTTGCTTGTTTTGTTGCCAGCTGGCGCTGGTTCGTTTGTACAGGCGATAAGAAAGAAAAAAAGCCCTATCCATCCTGAAATCCTGCCGTAGCCCATTAATAAATTATTGATTCGTTAGCAATTTTCAAATTTAGTTAATCCATTCGCATCAACCACAGGCTGAAAGTTAATATCGGATTAACCCTGTGAAGCCATCAGAGTTTCGCGAGCTTCTCCACAGCTCTTTCCAGTGTTTGTTCTTTTTTGGCAAAACAAAATCTCACGATCCGGTTATCCTTACCATCCTGGTAAAAAGCCGAAACAGGGATCATCGCAACTCCAAATTCTTTTGTTATCCTGATTGCGAAGGACTTGTCATCCTCTTCGCTGATCATTTCATAAGACGCACAAACAAAATAACTTCCTGCGGATTCTTTCATTGTAAATCGGGTTGACTTCATTAGTTCCCGGAAATAATCCCTTTTTGCCTGTATTTGTTTTCCAAGGTTAAGGTATGAGTTCCTGTCAGCCAGGTAATTTGCAATTCCAACCTGTGACGGAGTATGGCAACTGAAACAATTAAATTGGTGGACCTTTCTAAATTCACTGGTAAACTGCGGAGGAGCAATGCAGTATCCAAGCTTCCAGCCTGTGCAGTGAAAAACTTTCCCAAATGAAAAGCAAACAAAACTTCTTGCTCTTAAATCGGGGTATCTTAACATGCTTAAATGTGATTCGCCATCAAAAATAAGGTGTTCATAAACCTCGTCGCTGATGATGAAAATACCCGTTTCATTTACAACTTTTCTCAACTCCTCAATGTCATCTTCATATAAGATACTGCCAGTGGGATTATGAGGTGAGTTAATTATAATTGCCCTGGTTTTTGGAGTCACCGCCTTTTGCACAGCAGGCCAATCGATCCGGTAATCCGGCAACTTTAAACTGACCAATACAGGTTTTGCACCATTCACCAGGATATTTGGAACATAGCTATCATAGGAAGGCTCCAATACAATTACCTCGTCTCCTGGTTCCAATATACTGGTCAGGGCTGTGTATATCGCGTAAGTACCACCGGGAGTTACTGTTATTTCAGTAACAGGGTCAACCTCAGCTCCATATAAATACAAATTTTTTTCGGCTATTGCCTCCCTGAGTGGCAGCCAACCTGGCATTGGCGCATATTGGTTGTAATCATTGGCCATAGCCTGGTTAACCAGGTCGGTTAACCGGTGGTCCATCGGAAAGTCGGGAAATCCCTGTCCGAGGTTTACGGCGTTCAATTCTGCCGCAAGGCCACTCATCACGGTAAAGATGGTAGTGCCGACATTAGGTAATTTGGAGTGAATCTGCAAGACTGTCTGTTTCGGGTAAAAATAGTTGTTTATGTTTATTTCATCTTATCGCGTTGATTGAAAAACAAATGAGACAATTATTTAAGTGGCGGACTTTGCTATAGTTATTAAGTTATATTGTAATAGAATAAAATCATACAAAATGCAGATTAAAAAATGGGGCATTGCTATGTTGATGACTATAGTCCTCAGCAAAGGCTATTCCCAGCTTAAACCCGAAGACGTAAAAACATTTACGCTCCCCAATCAGATGAAGTTCCTGGTAGTGGAAGACTTTTCAATACCAAATGCAAACATGTATCTGTTTTGGAAAGTGGGTTCCAGGAACGAGTACCCCGGGATCACGGGGCTGTCGCATTTTTTTGAACATATGATGTTTAATGGTTCAAAAAAATACGGACCGAAGCAGTTTGACAAAACCATGGAGTTTAACGGTGGAGCCAACAATGCATATACCAACCAGAATGTTACTGTTTATACGGATTGGTTCCCCGCTAAGGCCATGGAAACAATTTTTGATTTAGAGGCTGACCGGATACGTGACCTGGCAATCGATACCCAAATGGTGGAAAGTGAAAGGGGGGTAGTTGCTTCAGAAAAATCCACTGGCCTTGAAAATGAGCCCAAAACCGAACTATGGGAACTATTATTCGCAACGGCATATACAACCCATTCATATCGCTGGCCTGTAATCGGCTATTTTGAAGATATAAAGAACTGGTCCAAAGACGATCTTCAGTCTTACTTTAACACTTATTATTCGCCCGACAATTGTGTGGTAGTTGTTTCGGGAGCTGTAAAGTTTGACCAGGTAAAAGCTATCGCTGAAAAATACATGGGAAGTATTCCAAAAAATAAACCCCCGAAACCCATGAACCTCATTGAACCAGAACAAAAAGGGGAACGTCGTGTGTTCGTAAAAAAAGATGTCCCGACTTTCAACCTTATGATTGGCTATCATGTTCCCCCAACAGGAAAGGCAGATTATTATGCGCTTGATCTGCTGGATGCTATTTTGACCAATGGTCGTACTTCGCGATTGTACAAAGCAGTGGTTGACAGTCTTCAGCTTGCAACAGAAATATCTTCATTCACTGAAAACAGTTTTGATGCCGCCCTGATGGTGGTTGATGCTACAGGTGCAAAAGACAAAGACCCTTTGCTCCTTGAAAAAACCATTTCCGATCAGATAGAAAAAATCAAAACCGAAGGAGTAACAGCTGAAGAACTTCAGAAAGTTAAAAATCAGAAATTAATTACCTTTTATGGACAGATAGAAACTATCAATGGGAAATCAAATAACCTGGGCATTTATGAGGTGTTTTTTGGGGGCTACAAAAAAATGTTTGATGCTCCGCAGGAATATGAAAAAGTAACCATTGACGATATCAAACGCGTTGCAAAGACCTATCTGAAAAAGTCGAACAGAACGGTTGCAATTATGAGTCCACAAGTAGAAGACTAGATTCAAATTTCTTAAGCCAAATAACTTAAGCGTATTAAAATGAAAAAGATAACACTGTCAATAATTATTACCTGCGTGTGTATTACAGCTTCCGCGCAGCAAAAATTTCAACTTCCAAAATATACAACCTTCCGCCTGGCGAATGGTCTTACAGTTAACCTGATGGAACAGAAAGAAGTTCCTCTGATCAGTGTGGCACTCTCTCTTCCGGCAGCTACTATTCATGATGGTTTGCAGGCAGGACTGTCCGAGTTAACCGCAGCATCACTGGTTTCCGGATCGAAAAACTTTACCAAAGATCAGATACAGGATAAGATCGACTTTGCTGGGGCAACGCTGAATGCCTATTCAAGCCAGGAATTCACGCGTGTTTATGCGAGATTTTCTGCGAAAACACAGGACATTATTTTTGGTTTGTTAAAGGACATTGTTATCAACCCAACCTTTGAAGAAAAGGAATTTGAAAAGCTTAAAACAAGAAAAAAGGCATCACTGGAAGTGGCAAAACAAAGCCCGTTTTCAGTAATCAATTATTATTGGAATGCCATGATGTATGCAAACCATGTTTATTCCAATCCTTCATCAGGGTTGATATCTACGGTGAATGCTATTACTGCTGACGATGCAAAAAAATTCCATGAAAAATATTACCGGCCAAATGGATCCGTGATTGCAATAGTAGGCGATTTTAATACTGCTGAAATGAAAGCTAAAATCACCGGTCTGTTTGGTGAGTGGAAAAAAGCCAGCGGCACCATCCCGAATCCGGCTGCAGAACCTGTAAAGATGCCGGAAGGGGCCAACGTGTTATTGGTAAATAAAGGAGATGCCCGTGAGACAACGTTTTATATCGGCGCAAAAGGAATAGCAAAAAACAATGCAGACAGGGTTGCGATTGAAGTTGTAAACACCGTGTTCGGAGATCGTTTTACCTCATGGTTGAACGATGAACTGCGGGTTAATTCCGGACTTACTTATGGCGCCATGAGCCGGTTTGATGCTAATAAATATACCGGCACCTTTAAAATCCTTTCATTTACGGCAACAAAAACAACATTTCAGACTATTGATAAAGCATTGGAGGTGATGAACAGGTTGCAGAAAGGCATCGATGATACTACTTTGCAATCAGCCAGGAATTATGTAGTAGGGCTGTTCCCTACCGATTTTGAAACTTCAGGTCAACTCGCCGCTTTACTCAATGATATGTTTATCTATGGATATGATGCAGCCTACATAAATGATTTTGAAAAAAACGTAAGCCAGGTAACTCCGGCAAAAGCAAAAGAGATCATAGCTAAATACTTTGCCAAAGACAAGTTGCAGTTTTTGTTAATAGGTAAAGCCGATGAGATAAGAGAGGGAGCCAAAAAATATGGTATCGTGATCGAAAAGGAGATCAAAGAAGACAGTTACGAGGTTAAAGGGAAAAAAACCTTTTAAGAGAATTATGAATTATGAGTTATGAGTGATGAGTGAGTTGTTTAGTGATGAGTTATGAAGGTTGAGTCAAGATGTAAAAAGATATTGATAACTTATACCATTTTAGCTCATTCATAACTCACTCATAACTCATCACTCAAATACGCTGTTGCTTCGATTTCGATAAGATAATCGACGCCAATCAGGCTCTTGATTTCGACCATTGAAGTGCAGGGCCTGATGTCTTTAAAAAACTCTCCATGCGCGCGTCCGTATTCTTCCCATTGGGAGATGTCAGTAACAAACATGCGTGTCCTGGTAACATTGTTAAGGGAGGCGCCGGCTTGTTTAAGCGCCTTCTCAATTTTTTCAATTATGAATTTCGTTTGTTCATAGGCGTTACCTATGCCAACTGTTTCATTGTTTTCATTCACGGCTACAGTGCCCCCTACCTCGATAATGTTGCCTGCACGCACAGCACGGCTATAGCCCACGATTGCTTCCCATTTCGCACCTGATAAAAAATTCTGACGTTCCATAATCAATTTTTATTAATCTTTTATCTCGATGTTTTCTGCTTCAACACAGGTTTCGCCGAGTAAACGCAGGTACACCTGGGCAACAGTTATTACATCTTTCTGGCAATAGTGTACAATCCGTGCGAGGTTTCTCTCTTTCCAGTAAACATCTCCAACCATAGAGCCATCGATATCGTCTTTTGGTGTTTTGATGCCAAGTACTCCTGCCAGTAAGTTGAGAGATGTGAAACTCTTATAATCACCGAACTTCCACATTTCGAGGGTATCAATATGCGGTACCTCCCAGGGTTTTTTTCCGGCAATGTTTAACATAGGTGGAAGAGGAAGACAGTTTATTACCAATCGTCTGCAGAGATATGGAAAGTCGAATTCTTTTCCATTATGCGCACAAAAATATTTTTGCTGTCCGGGACCCCAGCGTGCAAGCAAATCAGAAAAAGCAAGCAGTAACTTTTTTTCATCGTCACCCGAGAAAGATTTTAAAACCAGTTTTTTTCCTGAACCGTTAGCCTGCAACAGGCCACAGCTTATACAAACGATCTTTCCAAACTCAGCATAGATGCCAGCTCTGTCGTAAATTGATTCCGGGGAATCGACCGTATTATTGCGAAGTATGATTTCGGCTTTTTTTTGCCAAAGTGCCTTCCAGTCTTCAGTAAGCAAGTCGTGAGAAGGATGCTGGGATACCGTTTCGATATCGATAAACAGAATATTACTTAGCGGGACGTTCATACTGATAATTTGGCCGCGTTTCCAATGTTAAAAGCGGGACATTTGCGGACATTAACGAAATAAAAAACAGGCTCCTGACATAGAAGCCTGTTGCAATTTATGAATCGTTTGATTAAAATCCAGCGTTAAAAAACATAAACAGTTTAGAGATATTTGTCTCCTTTATTCCTTTTTACTTCGGCAACATATTCTTTAATCTCCTGTTCTTTTTCTTTTTTGCAAATGAGCAACACGTCTTCTGTGTCAACAATAATATAATCATCAAGGCCTTGTAACATTACCAGCTTGTTATCCGGTGCATGAACAACGCATTTGGTAGCATCTATCACAATTACATTTTCACCTGCAACTGCATTCGCCAGATAATCTTTTTCAAGGTTCTCGTAGGCACTGTTCCAGGTACCAAGATCACTCCAGCCAAAAGAAGATGGAATAAGGTAGACATTGTCTGCTTTTTCCATGATACCAAAATCAATGGATAAGCTGGGGCACTGTGGATAGATTTCGTTTAATGCATTTGCCTCTTCCGGCGTATTGAAGCGACTTTGTTCAGCTTCAAATACTTCATACATTTCAGGAAGATATTTTTCAAAAGCCGTAAGAATATTTTTAACCTGCCAAACGAATATACCCGCGTTCCAGAGGAATTCACCGCTAGCTATAAATGTTTTAGCCAGGTCGAGATTTGGTTTTTCTGTGAAGGTCTTAACCTTGTAAACATTATCTGTTACACCATGTTGCTCATACTGAATATAACCATAACCAGTATTTGCATAAGTCGGTTTGATACCAAGAGTGATAAAAGCATTGTGTTTGTTTACGAAAGCCAGCGCTTCCAGGCTCACTTTTGTAAAAGCTGTAGGATCCAATATGATATGATCAGCTGGAGCAACAATCAATGATGCTTTGGGATCAAGCTGGTTAAGTTTAAAAGAAATGTATGCGATACAGGGTGCAGTGTTTTTTCTTGATGGCTCGCCCAGGATGTTTTGGATTGGAATTTCCGGCAGTTGTTTTTTTACAATGTTGACATATTCATTCGAGGTGATAATGAAAATATTTTCGGCTGGAATAAATGTGGCAAATCGCTCGAAAGTTGACTGGATGAGCGTTTTGCCAGTGTTAAGTATGTCCAGGAATTGCTTGGGAAAGTTGGTACGGCTCATGGGCCAGAAACGGCTTCCAATGCCGCCAGCCATAATTGCTACATAGTGGTGTTTGTTCATGTTGGTTCGTTCGGGTGAATGATTTTTGATTAAAAGCCTCGCGTGATCAGATAATTCCTTCTCTTATCAGGTCGTGCAGGTGAATAATTCCGATATATTTTTGTCCTTCTGCTACGATCAATTGTGTTATGTCATGTTTTCTCAGAAGGTCAAGCGCATCAACAGCAAGTTTCCCTGCTTCAATCGTTCTTGGATTTGCTGTCATTATATCCCTGGCAGTGGCAGTATCAAGCGAGATACTTTTCTCAAGCATTCTACGGAGATCGCCATCGGTCACCACACCTAGTACCTGTTCATCATCGTCGGTAACTACAGTGGCACCCAATCGTTTTTTTGAGATCTCCCCGATCACTTCTTTTAATGAAGCGTTTAGTGATACTCTCGGTTTTTCATTTTGTATATACAAATCCGATACCCTCAGGTATAGTTTTTTGCCTAATGTTCCGCCGGGATGAAATTTTGCAAAATCATCAGATCCAAATCCTTTCAGTTCCATCAATACTATGGCGATCGCATCGCCCATAACAAGCTGAGCCGTTGTACTACTCGTTGGGGCCAGATTATTCGGGCAGGCTTCCTGGGAAACCGTCGTATTCAGGATAATATCTACCTGGCGGGCAAGGTATGAATTTATATTGCCAACCATGCCAATCAGCTTGTTTCCAAAATTCCGCAATAAAGGCATCAACACTTTTATTTCGGGGGACTCGCCACTTTTACTGATAATCATAACCACATCCTGCTGCTGAACAATACCGAGGTCGCCATGGATAGCATCAGCGGCGTGCAGAAAAATGGCAGGGGTACCGGTCGAATTCAAAGTCGCAACCAGTTTTTGGGCAATGATCGCAGATTTGCCGATACCACTTACCACAAGACGGCCCTTGTTTGATGCAATAGCATCGATAGCGGCTACAAACTGATCGTCGACAAGATCAGCCAGGCTCCTGATTGCGTCTGCTTCCAGCCGGATTGTGCGGGTAGCAACTGATTTTATATCAATCGAATTGTGCATGATTGCCGCAAACCTACTGAAAAAACAATTAGACGAAAATTAAGGCTCTGACATCATACAGGTAAATCATTATTGTTGAAAACTCATAGCCGCGAATAAATGTTAAATGTTAAAGAACGGCATTTCACAATGAAATAACCCGTAAAATAGAGTAAATTCGCCACCCCTATACGAAGGATTACAGATAAGGTACTGATACAATCTTCTCTTGTAAAAAGCAATTCCCCCGCATCCGGGGCTCCGTTGAAGACAACATTATGATTATGGCAACAACTGCAAAAAAAGCTACTACCAGAACTAAAAAGACAATAACAAAAGACGCCGGCGGATCAACCAACGGCAAATCACCAATAGCAAAGGCTGATTTATACAAAGCTTTGCATCAATTTTTTGGCTTCGATACATTTAAAGGAACCCAGGAAGAATCAGTTACAAGTTTATTATCGGGGAAAGACACATTTGTGATCATGCCAACTGGCGGAGGTAAAAGTTTATGTTACCAGTTACCCGCGCTTATGAGTGAAGGTGTGGCAATTATTGTGAGTCCCCTGATCGCCCTGATGAAAAACCAGGTTGACCTGATACGCGGTTTCAGTGAAAAAGATCATGTAGCGCATTTTCTAAACTCGACGCTTACAAAAAAACAAATAGCGGTAGTGAAATCAGATCTTACTGATGGACATACCAAGATGTTATACGTTGCTCCTGAAACACTTACAAAGCAGGAGAACATGGAATTCTTCTCAGATTTAAAGATCTCCTTTTTCGCTGTTGACGAAGCACATTGTATTTCGGAATGGGGCCATGACTTTCGCCCTGAATACCGCCGCTTGCGGGAAATGATGGAACAAATCAACCCGGATATCCCGATGATTGCACTCACAGCCACCGCAACACCAAAGGTGCAGAGTGATATCGTAAAAAATCTTTGTCTGAGGGACGCTAATATTTTCATTTCTTCCTTTAACCGGACTAACCTTTATTACGAGATCCAGCCGAAGATCAAAAAAAGCCAGACCGATGAAAGCATTGTACGCTTTATAAAGGGCATGAAAGGCAACAGCGGCATCATTTATACTCTTAACCGGAAAACAACGGAAGAGCTTGCGGGCACCCTGGAGGCCAATGGCATTAAGGCAGTTGCTTATCACGCCGGTTTCGATGGTAAACTGCGCGCTTCCCGCCAGGATTTATTCCTGAACGAAGATGTTCAGGTCATTGTTGCGACCATCGCCTTCGGAATGGGCATCGACAAACCTGATATTCGCTTCGTTATACATTATAATATACCGAAAAGTATAGAAAATTACTACCAGGAAACCGGCCGTGCGGGTCGTGACGGACTGGAAGGAAAATGTATCCTCTATTACTCACATAAGGACGTTTCCAAACTGGAACACCTGATGCGGGATAAACCATTGAGCGAACGCGAAGTGGGTGCACAGCTGATCAACGAAACGGTAGCTTTTGCGGAAACAGGAGTCTGCCGCCGTAAGGTGCTGATGAGTTATTTCGGCGAAGAATATGATATTCCAAACTGCGGATCCTGCGATAACTGTCTTCATCCGAAAGAAAGAATTGAGGCGAAAGACGATGTAGTTAAAGTATTGAAGACCGTCAAGGCGCTTGATGAGTGTTTTGCCACAATTTATACCGTTCATGTTTTGCGTGGACACCTGACACCAAACATTGCCATGTATCGTCATGAAAAACTGGCTGAATTCGGAATAGGTAAGGAACAGGAAGACCACTATTGGAACTCGCTGATCCGCCAGATGTTACTGGAAGGTCTGTTAAGCAAGGATATAGAAGATTATGGTGTTCTTAAGCTAACCAAAAAGGGCATTGAGTTTGCTAAAAAGCCAAAATCATTCAAGATTGTCTTAAATAACCTGTTTGAAGAGGCAAATGCCGATGACGAAGAAGCGGCAGTCGAATCCAATACCGGGGCTGCAGTTGATGAGAAGCTGTTTGATATGCTAAAGGAACTACGTCAAAAGGAAGCAAAACGAAAAACACTGCCACCTTTTGTGATTTTCCTGGAGACTTCATTGCAGGATATGGCGACCTTATATCCAACTTCGCTGGCCGACCTGGAAAAATGCCAGGGTGTGAGCAAAGGCAAATCGATCCGTTACGGGAAACCGTTTGTAGAACTGATCGATAAATATGTGAAAGAAAACGACATTGTTAAGCCCGATGATTTCATCATGAAAAATGTGGCCAACAAGAGTCTGAATAAGGTTTATATCATTCAACAGGTTGATAAGAAGATACCCCTGGAAACCATTGCCAAAAACAAGGATCTTCGAATAGATGCCCTGATGGAAAACATGGAAACGATTGCTGCAAGCGGAACCAGGCTTAACCTGGATTATGCAATTGACGAGATTCTTGACGAATACGAACAGGAAGAGATCATTGAATATTTCAAAAGCTGCGAAACTTCCAGTTTACAGATTGCGCTTGATGAATTAAAGGAAAGCAATTTCACCTGGGAGCAGCTGAAGATTATGCGAATTAAGTTTTTGAGTGAATATGGTAACTAGCGATTGGAATTTATTCGTGATCTGAATTTATTTTACTTCTTAAATCACAGGCAAGATTTTTGGCATTTTGATCATCAAATCCTATTTTTGCTGCCCGCCTACGCCGAGGGGAGGTTGATACTCAACTACTCTGTGTGGCTTCGGCGGGCGAAGCCCGCTAGATTCATTATAGTTTTCATGCTGGTCATGAGAGCGAAGTTTGTTTCGGGTGGCAAGCCAGCTACTTCAAAAGCAGGCGTGATGGTGCGGTAGCTCAGTTGGTAGAGCAAAGGACTGAAAATCCTTGTGTCGGCGGTTCGATCCCGCCTCACACCACAAACATGAAGAAGCGATTATAACGAATGTTGTAGTCGCTTTTTTTATTACGGCCACCTCCCGGCGCCGGTAATTCACGAATCAGAAGGTGATTATGTAATTCACCCGCAAATCACATCATATAGGGAACCTAAACTTCGCTAAATGATGAAACTTGTTATTCCTGAACCCTGCAACCAGAAATGGAACGAAATGCAACCCGCTTTGGATGGCAGGTTTTGCAACGCGTGCGCAAAAAATGTGATCGATTTTACCGGCTTTACAGATGCTCAACTTGCGGCTTATTTTAAATCATATCCCAAAAATATTTGTGGGAAACTTTCCTCCGGACAGATAGACCGAAGCCTGGCAAATTTAAGAGCTTCTTGGGTTTCAAAATCTGCCGCCGCCTCAAAACCTTATTCAATACGGCAATCACCATTGCTCGTTGGCCTGGGTTTTTCGCTGCTGAATATAACTTCCTGCATTCCGGCCATGGGCCAAGTATCATTGGGAGAGGTTGAAATAACAGAAACCCACATTGCTGATTCTTCTTTATCATCCGAAAATTTTAGTAAATCAGAAGAGAGAAAACTAAATGATCTTAGATCAAACGATGGTAAACTAGAAAATGGTGACGCAGAAGCAAGAAGAGAATTCCGAAGTAAAGCAGACCGCAGTAAAACACAAGATAGCAAACCAGAAGACAATGTACTGATCAGCCCAAACATCGGAAAACAGAACCAGGATCTGCTACAGACCGGAGGTTCCGATTATTTAACTAATCACTTCAATATTGTTGATACTGTTATAACAGGAATCGTGAAAGATACTACGGGTTTGCCAATAGCAGGGGTGAGTGTAATTATCCATGGTAGTCCAATCGGAGTAACTACCAACAATGATGGACGCTTTTCATTAAAAGTGCCTGATGAGCAAATTGCTGATTCAATAAAACTATCTATTCAGCATGTCGGTTATAACGTGCAGCTCCTTTCAGTTAAGGTTCCATTTGCGAGGGCACTGAACGTTTCCCTCGTTCCGGTTGAGAACACGTTGCTGGGGGATATAGTTTTTACTGGAGGCATTTGCGTCCAACCATCAAAATGGCAAAGAGTAAAAAATTGGGTAACATTCTGGAAATAAATATTTGAAGTCAGTCAGGGCTACTTTGCTGAATTGACCTTGTCCACTGAACCAGTGTACAAACCTTAACTTCTAACTATATGTTTTCCGATGTTTCAAGGGCAGGAATTAGACTGGCACCGAAATCGGTTGTCGAACACCTGCGATGCTTAAAAAGAGATCAAACCGAGCTGCCCATTATCGGAACTGAAAGGGACCATAACCAATTTACCGAATCCCAATCTTTTTATAGGTTCATGAATGTGCTAAAGCAAGAAGATTACAATTCTGGCAACAAAGCACTAATCGTTTGAACGCTTGTTTTTGCAGGTGCTTTGGCAAGGTGAAAAAGTCTCTAAAGGGGATACCAACAACCCTTTAGACGCAACTTGATTAAAATCAATATCGATTTGTTTTAGATTGCCCGCACAATAATTTCGCCAGATTTCACTTATGTACCTATGTGGTTTACACTTATCAAAAATTGATGAAAAACCTTACACAGATAAATGAAACTGAAGGAGTAAGAAAGTTTATGATATGTTTCTTCAGCCATGATTTAAGTGTGGTTCAGCGAAAAAAATACTTTTAGCCTAAGGCATTTTTTATCTTTCAAAGTGAAACCAGTAATTAAGAAATGGCAACTAATAATTAAGACTTATCCGTCCTTACGGCTTTACAAAAGCCAGGCTGGCAAGTCTTAATGATCGACAAATCCAGTAACCTCCAAACCCTATGAAGAATTTTTTCGCAGTAATTACAACCTGTTTGTTGCTTCTCATCAAGATAGCTGGTGCGCAAACCCCCTCAATCACAAGTTTTACTCCTCTTAATGGACCTATCGGCACAACTGTTACCATTACCGGTACTGGGTTCAATGCCACAGTTTCTGACAATATTGTACATTTCGGTGTTGTCAGAGCGAATGTTATTTCGGCTACCGCAACTACTCTTACTGTCTCATCGCCTTCGGGTACCGGCTTTGAGTATATAAATGTCTTGAACAATACCAGCAAACTAACTGGCTACTCTGCTTTGCCTTTTACAACAACTTTTTCCGGCTGCGCACCCTTTGATGCAAGTTCACTGTCAACGAGAACTGACTATGCTACAGGTACAACTACCAGGACTGTTATTTTTTCTGACCTGGATGATGATGGAAAAGCCGATATGATTGCAACAAACGTTGGTAGCGGTGATATTTCGGTATTCCGAAATCTCTCGCTGCCGGGATTGCCATTGTTTGCCACCAAGCTCGAATTTGCCGCCGGTGTCGGTACCTCTGGTATATCAACCGGCGATTTAAACGGAGATGGTAAATTGGATATCGTTGTTAGTAATTATAACTCGATGGACATCTCAATATTTATTAATACTACAGTTGGCTCAACCATAACATTTGCAACCAGGGTAGATATTGCTACCTGGGATGTGATGCCGCCATCGGGATTCATTAATCCATTGGGGGTGGTAATTCATGATATGAATGGGGATGGTAAGCCAGATATTGCTATTGCCAATTACAGTACTTCTTCTGTAGCATTGTTTCGCAATACAACGGTCGGTGCAACCCCAACCTTTGTAAGGCAGATACATAATACCGGCTTGACCGGACCAAGGGAATTAGCGGTAGGCGATATGAATGCAGACGGAAAAGCGGACATGGTTGTGTCTGACGAAATAGGAAACAGGATATTGGTTTACCGCAACAATTCTCCTGCAGGCGGCGCTTTCACATTTGATGTTCCCGTCACTGCGACCACTGGCAATGCTCCAAGGGTTGTGGCACTTGGAGACCTTGATGGCGATGGAAAGCAGGATATCGCCGTAGTAAATACCAGCTCAAACTCTGTTTCGGTTTTTCGCAATACTTCAGCATCAGGCACTATATCGATATCACCTAAAACGGATTATACTGCAGGCACCAGTCCGCGTGAAATTGCTTTAGCCGATTTAGATGGCGACGGAAGGCCTGAGATGGCAGCGTCAAGCAATACAGCATCCAGCGCAAGATTAACCGGCTTTCGCAACACCTCTGTACCTGGAACAATTTCGTTTGCCCCGATGGTTAGTTTTCCAGCGGGTAATAACGCTCTTGGCGTAGCATTGCATGATGTGGACAATGACGGGAAGGTGGATGCAGCTGTAACAAGCAATTCCACCGGTACAGTTGGTGTATATAGAAATTTAACGCCCGTCCTGGTACTTTCCGGTATTGTGCCAATTACATTATTCGCCAACAACGTATGTGATAATGGTACCTGGAAAACCGTCTACAACTCGACAACGAACAACGTAATCGCATCTGTAAAATCAAACGGAAATAACTTAGGAGCAGTCACAAGTTCGGTTTATGTGGATCTTGTGCCAGGCACTGTTTTTACCGGGCAGCGTTACCTGGCGCGACATTTTGTAGTGGGCTCCGCAGTTACGCCATCTGCTCCGGTTCAGGTGCGTCTTTACATTACGAATTTGGAATTGCTGGCTTTAAGACTCGTAGATCCGACTATACTCTCTGTAGCCGATCTCAACGTAACAAATTATACCGGACCGGGTGAAGATGGAACCTATAATACATCCGCCGGAACGGTTGAATTCATTCCCTCAGCAGCTATCACTACAGGTACAGATCATGGAGTGCAATACCTTGAATTTACGACCAACACCCTCGGCGAATTCTGGATACATGGCGGTTTCGTGATCCTGGATGTGAATTTATCAAGCTTCAAAGCGGACAAAAGTGGAAACGAAGTAATATTAAAATGGACCACATCAGGGGAAGAAAACGCTGATCGTTTTATAGTTGAAAGAAGCGCAGATGGAATTAATTATACTCCTATTGGCAACGTTAACAGCGCAGGATATTCTATCTCGTCTAAGTCTTATGTATTCCCTGATAAAAATCCCCTGAACGGAAAGAACTTTTACCGTTTACAACAGGTGGATCGTGAAGGCCATAAAACAGCATCTAAAGTGTTACTGGTAAACCAGGGCCCGGGCAACAACATAACAGTAGCACTGGCTTATCAATCTGCCAGGCAGGTTCGTATCAACATAAATGGAAAAATAAATAATGGCAACCTGACTATTCACGATGGAAGCGGCAGAAAGATACAAACACATAAGGTAAACACGGCCGATGCAGGATCGGCCCTGAACATTGATCTGAGCAATTATCCACCCGGCGTTTATGCTTACCAGTTAGTAACACCCCAGGGCTATATTAGCCAGGGAAAAATATTATTGAGATAATACTACTTTCATTTTTGTTTCCGCCACAATTGGCGAAACGCAAACTTGTATTGAACACCAACACCAAAAATGTATTGGAATGTTTGACGGCGCAGATGGTGACCGCGTTCGCATTATTTTTTTGAATAATTTTCAAGGACAGAAATCGCCCTTGAAGGGTTAAGGAGGGCAAAAAATGTGCATTTTCGCCCTCCTTAATATCAAACATCAGCTTATACCTTCACTCATTTGATGCCCGAATAAAACGGTTTTCAAAAAGCGAACCAATCGGAAAGAAAAACTTATTGAAATATCCGGTTCATAAATGTGCTTAATCAAAAATAATGACCTCTCTATTAAGTCATATTTAGCAATCAAAGTAATACTTCCCAATTAAGTAATACTTCTCTATCAAGTTATACTTCCCAAACAAGTCATAATTCCCGATCAAGTTATACTTCCTCTAAATTTCAACTTCGATCAAATAATTAATTGCTTTCCCAGTTAATTTATTCCAGTTAATTTAGCGAACCCAACAGGACTTGATTTCGAGGAAAGATATGATATGAGTTCACATGCCAATAAAATGCTTTTTATAGAAGGGGATGCGGCAGTATATGCCGCTTCCCAGGCTTATAATAAACGTCCCGGTGAAGATTTTCGTTATAGCAGTGGCAACACGAATATTCTTTCCAGGATCATAAGGCAAACAGTTGGCGACAAGGAATATCATTCATTTCCATATAGCAAACTTTTTTATAAGCTGGGTATGTACAACACTGTGATGGAACCCGATGCCTCAGGCACTTTTATCGGATCTTCATTTTGCTATGCCACTGCCCGGGACTGGGCGCGGTTTGGATTATTATATTTGAATAATGGTAAAAGTAATGGAGAACAGATCTTGCCTGAAGATTGGGTTAAGCAAACGACCACTCCTTCCAATGCCGCCGAACAGGGTGAATACGGATTGCAATGGTGGTTAAACGCCGGTGCAAAAAACAATCCGGTTAACAGGCTTTACCCGGAACTGCCGGCCGATATGTTTTATGCCGATGGTTATGAAGGACAGAATATTTTTGTAATACCCTCACAAAAATTGGTTGTAGTTAGGCTGGGACTGACCCGCGCAAGTCATTGGGGCGAAACCGAACTATTGAAGTCAGTAATAGCTGCCATCAACCCCGGATCCAAATAAAGCAAAAAAGATTTATGGCTACAGGCAGTAGATCAGAAGATGAATCAGACAAATATCCTTCAGGCGAGTTTACAACTTATGATGTTGCGGTTTGTATAAGCAGATGTAGTTAAGCAAACGTAGCTAAGCAGATTTAGCTAAACAGATGTAGTTAAATAGATTAAACGAAATTCGTCAAACATGAACAATAGTTATTATAACCCGGCTGATCTGAAGAAATTCGGTAATATCACAGACTTTCAGCAAGCGATGGGAGAAAAATTTTTTGCCTGGTATGGCGAAGTATTCAAAGACGGCGAATTAACCGCCCGTGAAAAGTCATTGATTGCTTTAGCCGTGTCACATGCCGTGCAATGTCCTTATTGCATAGACGCATATAGCAGCGATGCATTTGAAAAGGGCTGGAGTGAAGGACAGATGATGGAAGCGGTTCATGTAGCAGCATCAATACGTGGCGGAGCCTCACTGGTACACGGGGTTCAGATGATGAATAAAGTAAAGGAAATTGCGATGTAATGATTAAATCACTCCAGGCACAACATAATATACTTGCTGATGCCAGGGTTCAGCAGGGGATACTTATGCGTGGCCGCTCTGGCGAATTCAACCTTGTTCCCTTCCAGCAAAAATTACTGGAAAGCAGATTATTTCCCCTGGCGCCGTTAGCACTGGAGATAATGCAGGTTAATGTCGGAAAGATGTGTAACCAGGTTTGTAAGCATTGCCATGTAGATGCCGGTCCTGATCGTAAAGAGATTATGACAAGAACCACTATGCTTCAGTGTTTGCAGGCTCTTGAAAATAATCCTGGCCTTCAGATAGTCGACCTGACCGGGGGTGCACCTGAATTGAATCCTGATTTCCGATGGTTCGTTGATGAGATTAAAAAACTTAAACGGCATGTGATTGTCCGCTGCAATCTAACCATCATAGTTGCTAACAAAAAGTATAATGATCTTCCCGCCTTTTACAAATCACATAACATTGAGGTAGTTTCTTCGCTACCATTTTATACCCAGGACAGAACTGACAGGCAAAGAGGGTCAGGTGTTTTTAGAGACAGTATAAAGGCTTTGCAGATGTTGAATGAAACAGGTTATGGTATCGAAGGAACCGGGTTAATTCTGAATCTTGTGTATAATCCGGCAGGTGCTTTTTTGCCCCCATCCCAGGATGCCCTCACCAGGGAATACAAGATGGCACTCAAGTCAACTTTCAATATTTTCTTTAACAATCTTTATGCAATCACCAATCTACCTATAAGTCGGTTCCTCGACTACCTACTGCAAAGTGGCAACTATGAACAATACATGGAAAAACTTGCCAACGCATTCAATCCCGCCGCTGCAGCTAATGTTATGTGCCGGAACACTATTTCTGTTGGTTGGGATGGATTCTTATATGATTGCGATTTTAACCAGATGCTCGAATTAAAGGTTGATCATTCACTGAACCATATATCACAATTCAACGATGAAAGCCTGCAGAAGCGTAATATTGTTATTGGTCAGCATTGTTTCGGATGTACTGCCGGTGCAGGTTCCAGCTGCGGCGGTGTCGTGACCTGATGATTTTGTTAAACAAAGAGGCTATCGCTGCAACAGCTATTAAACTCAGATCGAAAATTAATAGGACAACGGGATGGAAAAATTAATTGAAGCAAAGGATTATTTAGTCGGCCTTGGTATAGAACAAGTAACAACAGGCCTGGTGTTAGGCACCGGCCTGCATCATATCATCAACCTGATTGATGTGATAGAAACAATACCCTACACCAGCATTCCGGGCTTCGCGGTATCAACAGTGGAATTTCATAAGGGTAACCTTGTTTATGGCAAAATCGACAATCATTACCTGCTCATTATGCAGGGCCGGTTGCACGCATACGAAGGATATAGTTTACAGGAAATAGTTTTTCCTGTACGCGTAATGCGATTGTTAGGAATAAAGCAGTTGTTTCTCTCCAACGCGGCAGGCGGGATAAACCTGGATTATAAAAAAGGCGAACTGGTGTTGATAGAAGATCATATTAATCTGCAGACAGGAAACCCGTTAACCGGTAAGAATTTTGACGAACTGGGAGGCCGCTTTCCGGACATGAGCGAACCATACAGCGCACATTTATCAGCCGCTATTCTTGAAGAGGCGGGTCGGCTCGGTATTAAACTTTCAAAAGGGGTTTACGCTGCCGTAAATGGTCCAAATCTTGAAACAAAGGCAGAATATCGTTACCTCAAGGTAATCGGCGCTGACCTGGTGGGAATGTCAACAGTACCGGAAGTTATTGCAGCTAGTCATATGCAACTCCCTTGTGCTGCCATCTCTGTGGTAACGGATGAATGCGATCCCGATAATTTGAAACCGGTTAATATCGGTGAAATTATTGCCGTTGCCGGGAAGGCCGATCTTGTGCTATCACAACTTATTTACGATACGATAAAGCATCTGTCAACCTAAATTTGTTATGGACGAGGCGCTCATCATTTTCACAAAAAATCCCATTCATGGCCAGGTAAAAACCAGGCTCGCCACTACTATAGGAAACGATAAGGCACTGGCAGTTTACAAACAGTTGATTCATTATACAATTGAAATTACAGATCAGTTACCCGTACCGAAATTTATCTTCTATTCAGATTCGATAGAACCCGATGACAATTGGAGCAACAACATCTACTCAAAAAAATTACAGTCGGGTGCAGGGCTTGGAGAAAAAATGAAAAATGCTTTTTCAGATCTTTTTACTCAGGGTTATAGCAGGGTGCTAATTATCGGAACAGATTGCCCTGAACTATCGCCCGCAATAATAACCGCGGCCTTTGACAGTTTAAATAATCATGATATTGTTATAGGCCCGGCCAGGGATGGCGGGTACTACCTGCTGGGCATGAAAAAACTTTATCCAGGTCTTTTTGATAACATTTCATGGAGCACAGACCAGGTGTTACAACAGACGTTGCTTGCATGCGCCCAAAGCAGACTTTCAAACTTGTTAATGGAAGAATTGTCAGACATAGATACTGAGAAAGACCTTCTCGCCCTTAAACCATTGAATGAATGGATCTATGATTAGTGTCATCATACCTGTATATAATGAAGAAAATCATATTGCCGCTACCGTCGAACTTATCAGGCAACGCGATGTTGACAAACTTATTTCTGAAATAATCATTTCAGACGGGGGCAGTTCAGATGATACGATAAGGGTAGCCAAATTAACCAATAGCTTTGTTGTAAGTTCACCGCGTAAAGGCCGGGCGGCACAGATGAATTTTGCCGCTGGCCTTGCTTCTAATGAACTGTTATATTTCATTCATGCTGATACCACGCCGCCGCATGGATATTCGACAGATATTGCAAGGTCTTTTAGCGCTGGTGCCGATGCCGGATGTTTCATGCTGGCTTTTGATCATGATCACTGGTTCCTGAAAACGCTCTGTTGGTTTACAAGATTTGACCTCGATGCTTTCAGATACGGTGATCAGAGTTTATTTATCAGGAAAAATCTCTTCGGTCAAAAAAATGGTTTTCGTGAGGACCATATCTTAATGGAGGATCATGAACTGGTCAAAAGAATCAGGAAAAAATCAAAGTTTGTTATTATCAGGTTGCCCGTGTTAACCTCCGCAAGAAAGTACCTGGCAAACGGCATCTATAAAACTCAGGCTGTATTCTTTCTGATTTTTTTTATGTACAAACTCGGTTACTCACAACAACAACTTCTTACCACATATCGCAAACTCATAAAACAAGACAAGCTATAGCAAAAGCACCACAAAAAAAGAAGCAAACGATCATCATGCCAGTGCAGCAATACGATATCATTATTATAGGATCAGGTTCAGCTGGACTCAGTGTCGGCTTGTTTATGAATAAGGCCGGTTTCAGGGTTTTGATGATGTCCAAAACTGACAGGGATATTGGCGGTGATTGCCTGAACGATGGTTGCGTTCCAAGCAAAGCGCTGATCCATGTTGCTGAAATTATTAACAAGGCAAGATTGGCTTCCGGCTTTGGCCTGGAAGTTGCGGGCAGCGTTAATTTTCAAAAAGTGATCGCTTATGTTCATTCGAAACAAGAGTCGATCCGTCAGCACGAAAATGCAGACTGGCTCAGAAAGCAAGGGATTTCGGTGGCACTCGGAATGGCATCGTTTGCTGGCAAAAACGAAGTGGAAGTGGATGGTCAGACCTACTCCGGGAAAAAAATTGTTATCGCGACGGGTTCAACTCCTTCCAGGCTCATTGTGCCTGGATCCGAAAAAGTGCGTTTTTTAAATAATGAAAATGTATTTGAGTTGGAGTCATTGCCAGGAAAGTTATTAGTAATAGGTGGCGGGCCTGTTGGTGTTGAGATGGCCCAGGCTTTAAGCAGGTTGGGAACGGCGGTCACACTCATACATAGTGGAAATATGATCCTGGATCGCGATGATCAGGCAATTGCCGAAATCCTGCTTGCCAAACTCAGGGAAGAGGGAATTATTGTTGAATTAAATGCAAGGCTTGAAGCATTCTTGTCTGGTACCGAGGCTGTCATAAAACGCCATGATGGAAACAGTTATACATTTAAGTTCGACGCGGTATTCGCCGCTGTCGGCCGGGATTTGAATTTTAAAACGCTATGCCTGGAAAAAGCGGGTATACGGGTGCACGATGAAAAGATAGTTATAGACAAGTACCTCAGAACAAGCAACAAAAATGTTTTCGTTTGTGGTGATGTTGCCGGTGATCTGAAATTTTCTCACGCTGCGGAATTTCATGCAAGAATATTGATCAATAATTTCTTTTCCCCATTCAAAAAAAAGCTCGATAACCGGCATATGTCCTGGGTCACCTTTTCTGATCCACAGCTGGCTACCTTTGGTTTTAGCGAAAAGCAGTTAAACGAAAAAAAGATTCGCCACCTGAAAGCAGAACAGACTTTCAATACGGATGACCGGGCCGTGGTAGGAAATTTTGAATATGCCAGGCTTATTTTATACCTGACCCCTAAGAATCTATTTGGTAATCAAAAAATTCTCGGTGGAACAATGATTGCACCTGGTGCCGGTGAACTGGTCCAGGAACTGATATTGGCGAATACAAGCCGGATCTCTGTGAATGCAATTTTTGATAAAATTTATCCTTATCCTGTTGCCGCAAGAATTAACCAACAGCTGGTTGTTAAACTAAAAGAGTCAAGCCTTAATTCAACAGTAAAAAAAATATTAAAAGGCGCATTTAAATTTTTTGGTTGAATGATCCACTATATTTTTGATACCATAGGCATCCCTGTATTGCTTGTTATCTTCGTAGTACTTTTCGTATTGGAGTCCAGGTTTCAATTGCGGAAAAGAGTGGGTAATAGATGGCGGCGGATTATCACCAACTCGGTTGTGTCAATACCGGCTTTCACATTGCTACGTTTTCTTTTGCTTCCGGCTATGGTATGGATTGCCTTTGCAAACCAGGAATTTCGATTTGGATTAAACTATCTCTATGATTTGCCTGATTTGCCAGAAAGCTGCATTGCTTTCCTGTTACTTGATTATGGCAATTACATCTGGCATTTTTTAAATCATAAGCTTGGCTTTCTCTGGAGATTTCATTTGGTGCATCATACGGACCCTGACCTTGACATAACTACTGCTTTTCGTTTTCATTTCGGAGAGCTGATAGGATCAGTATTTTCTCGTGGCGCGGTTGTTCTGTTGACTGGCGCTACTCCGGAACTGGTTTTGATTTATGAAATCGTTTTTGAAGCTGCGACTCAATTTCATCATAGCAATTGGAGACTGCCGTTTCGCTTGGAAAAAATATTGAACCTGGTTATAGTGACGCCCCGGATGCATGGTATTCATCATTCTGTTGTCAGGCAACAAACGGATAGCAATTATTCAGTTGTTTTTTCATGGTGGGACCGGATACATAAAACTGTTCGCCTGAATGTCGATCAGAACCTGGTTGTGACTGGCGTGCCTTCATATAGTGATCAATCGGAATTGACCATCGGGTATCTATTAAAACTTCCTTTTAATAAAATCAGGGAATGGAATACACCGGCTTCAAAATCTGCGGAAAAAGATTCGGTCAGCGCCGGTTCAAAATTGTCTGAATAAAAATGGGAGCAGATGTTCATCGTTAAGTGAAAGTCACTTAGCGATGAACATCTGCCCCCAGGAATATGTATGCTCTTAGAAATTATGAAGGCTCAGTGACGGTATATGATGTCAGAAACCTTTTTGCTGCAACTTAGTGGTCTATAATAATCAAAAAGCTTTTTTCTGCAACTGCGGATAAGTTATTCCGAGCTGTTCAAGATATGTTTTGTATTTAGAGGGATCGTAATAATATTTTTTTAACAAAGGTCTGTATTCATCCATTATCTTTTTATTAAGATGAATTGCCGGTTTGTCATCTGGCTGAACAAATGATACGTATTTTGTTTCCTTTGTCTGCACATTTTTGTGATAGGTCCATGCATCTGATATGATCTTCGGATCAGTTAACATATCCAGCAATGTAGCAGCCACTACTTTTGATCCTGCCAATACTCCTTTATGAGCTATCGGCGTAGCCATCGCCATCGCATCAGCCCAGTTGTGGCCAGGTGTGCCTGGAATATTTGAAGGATAACGAACCACTACTGTCGGTACATTCCAGGCTATATCGGCAATGTCATCGCTACCGCCACCCATTGAAAATTGCACGGGCCCGCTAAGCGTATCGATCTTTTTCGCAAGGCCGTCAATTGGTTCACCACGCTGTGTTTTCTTCGGAGCGTTTACGAGCTTCTGTACCGCCCTTGCAAACTGCTGATCAGCGGAATCCCAAACAGGCAAACCAACGGTCTGAATATTTTTATAAACCGATTCTGCAATCGCCTTATTGAAATGCCCAGGCCATGCAGTCCCCAATAGTTTATAACTAACTGTTGTCCCTGTCATGGTAGCTACTGATTTTGCGTAAAGCACCGCTTCATCATACATCGACTTAATATCTTCGTATGTTCTTTCACGTAAGTAGTACCATACTGAAGCTTTGGAAGGCACTACATTTGGCTGATCGCCGCCATCAGTAATCACATAGTGCGAACGTTGAGTCGGTTTCAGATGTTCTCTTTTGAAGTTCCAGGCAATATCCATTAGCTCAACTGCATCCAAAGCACTTTTCCCCCGCCACGGTGCACCGGCAGCATGAGCAGAATTGCCTTCAAATGTAAATTCAACAGAGACGAGACCGTTGTTTCCGGCATCACCCCAGGATACACCGAGATTGTTGCCGACATGGGTGAATATACAGGCATCAACATCTTTAAAAAATCCATCTCTTATATACCAGGCCTTGGTACCGACCAGTTCTTCTGCAACGCCGGGCCAGATCATTAAAGTGCCAGGTAATTTCTGCTGCTCCATTTTTTGCTTTACTTCCAGTGCAGATAAGATCAATAAGGGGAGACCGGAATTATGTCCCTCGCCATGACCAGGCGCGCCTTCTACTATAGGCTCTTTGTATGCAACACCCGGCTTTTGAGAAGCTTTAGGAATACCATCGATATCGCTTCCAAGTGCAATTACCGGTTTACCATTTCCCCATTTTGCAATCCATGCCGTGGGTATGCCACCAATACCGCGCTCTACGGTAAAACCGTTTTTTTCCAGTATTCCTGTGAGATAAGCCGAGGTTTCAGTCTCCTGGAAACCAAGTTCAGAAAAGCTGAAAACCTGGTCTACCATTTCCTGGGCGGTTTTCAATTTGCCATCTAATGACTTTATTACATCTTTTTTCCAGCCCTCAACCTTAGGATCCGTTTTAACGGTCTTGTTTTGTGAATAAGCGTTGATCGGAATAATTGAATTAAGTGATACCAATAAAAGGGAAACAACAGAAAGTGATTTCAGTAATTGCATATTGTCAGTTTTGCGTTGGGAATAATTCTTTGATGGCAGCAATCGGAGCCTGCTACCATGTGACCTCTAAAAGATAATGGTAAATGGAGCTGACAGTTGCTCTAATATACGGAGGTTCACTTAAATAAATTGCAGAATTATATGAGTGCCTTTAACGCTGTTTGAAATTTGATCTACTGATTATTGCTTCGTCTTCATCCTTTACCATAGGGCATACATAAGACATAAAAAGCAGAGTTCTCTGCAAGATCCTGCAGATCACCGGGTGGCGGTAGCCTTTGTGTTTGTAAAGTAGTACCAGTTCTTTTGTTCCCAGGTGTAATTGCCTTGAACCTATGTTCCTTTTATTCGGCTCAAGTATCCAAAATAAATGAGCCGATTAACTAAATTAATCGGCTCAGAACCAGGTTTTCGAAGACCTGCATGAAGCAAGGTAATTATTCATGAACCGCCGCCGGCACAGAACCAATATAACCCTGTGCCGCCCGCATGGGTGCACGGTTTACATAAATTTGCGGATCCCCTGGTGCCGAAGTGCCCAGCCCATCCACATACCTGTTAAACATACAAAAAGCAGCAGCGATAAGCACAGTATCATGGATTTCTTTATCCAGGGCTCCTTTTTCCCTGGCATAGCGAATCTGCTCATCAGTTACATATTTTCCCCCTTTTTGTACCGAACCTGCAATCACCAGCAAAGCCTTCATTTTTTCTGAAAGATCAGAATTCAGAAAGTTTTGTTTGAGATCGTTTATGTGCTGAATATCACATTCCATATAATATCCGGCCATCGCGCCATGAACACTCTGGCAAAAAAAACAGTCATTGAGATAAGAAACATAAGTTCCGATCAACTCTCGTTCGCCTTTGGTCAACGAGTTGTTTTCACTTCTTAATAAAATTTCTGCAAGTTCATTCATGGGCTTTGCAGTTTCAGGACTGTATGCCATGGGCCCCCGGATACCGGGTTCATCGTTTTTTAAATCTATATGTGCCATACAAAAAATTTAGTGATTGATTATGATTGTTGAACAGTTTGAGATTGAGGCACCGCATATCCTTTCTCTGCAAGCCTTTTGCCCATTTCAAGATAGTCGCCAGGTTCATTTGGTGTTAAGGTTGCAAGCCCATCCACATACCTGTTAAACATCGAAAAAGTTGCGGCGATTAAAACAGTATCATGAATGTCCAGATCGTTTGCGCCCGCGAGGCGTGCCGAATCTATATCCTGCTGCTTAACTTCTTTACCTAAAATCTGGACCTTACCAGCTATGTTCAATAATGCTTTCAACTTATCACTGATGCCCGCAGTTTGATAGTCTTTTATAACATCATCCATTAACTGCGCTCCATCACCTAATAAAACTTTCGCCGCTGCACCATGACTGTTTGCACAGAACTTGCAGTTGTTACGGGAAGAAACAAATGTTGCGATAATTTCTCTTTCCGCCTCAGTTAGCGGCGATGGTCCACGAAGCAACACCTGTGCGAGTTCATAAAGATGTTTGCCTGTTTCAGGTCTGAACATTGCAAGGCTGCGAATACCGGGCACGCCTTCAGGAACATTGATATATGCCATAAAAATAATTTTACTTTGGTTTTACAAATAATACAACGATAAGTCCGCAAACAAAAATCATAGAGAAAATCAGCAACGCGTTGCCATAGCCACCCATAAGCGTAACAAGCACTCCAACAAACAAAACTCCGAGTCCCGTAAAAATGCGGCCTATGTTCAACGAAAAACCGGTAGCCGTTGCGCGGATCTGTGTGGGGAATAACTGCGGAATATAAGATGACATAATTCCCATATTCAGTCCAAAAAAGATAGACAACACCCCAATCTCCAGGTAGATCACCGGGCTGAATACGCTGTTACTTTTGAATAATATAAAAGACAATACTGCGCAGGTTGCAAAGCCTATTGTCATTGACTTATGGATCCCGATAGCTCTCACTATCCACCCGGATAAGAAACCTCCAGCCAGCCCACCCATTCCAAGCAGCATCATTGAAGTGGCTCTTTCCTTTTGTGCGTCCGCGTCAGTTATGAGGCTTTGCACCCAGGTCGGCAACCACGAAAAAATTGCCCAGAGACTAATCAACATAGTACCATAAATCACGGAACTACTGATAACATCTTTACGATGGTTGTCGGAGAACATCGTTTTGAATGTATTTTCTCTTTGCAAAAGACTGTTTTTGTCGGCTATCCATTTGTCTGATTCTTTGATGATCATAGCGCCAACTATTGCTAATGCCATTGGGATCACGCCGACCATAAATCCTTCGCGCCAAGAACTCACGACATAATTGATCAACCCGGCTGAAAATATTCCAATTGGGAAAGCAATAGATAAGATTCCGATTACTATTGCCTTGGATTTCTGAGGCCACACTTCACTTAACAGCGTATAAGATGCTACCGCAACTCCTCCAACTCCAAATCCGCTCATTAATCTGCAAAGCATTACAGCCCACCAGTTAGTCATAAAGCCTGTGAGTATGGTGAAAATCCCATAACAGGTTATAGCGAACAGAAGCGATTTCTTTCTGCCAATCGCATCTCCGATCACGCCCCAGGTGAACCCTCCAAAGGCCCAACCAAAAATAAACAGTGCATTGATATAGCCACTGATAGTATTGAGATCTGTGGTGGTTTCACCAAGCAAATCTTTTACTGCAACCGGCAGGTAAACCGACATCAGGGTGGACACTGTTCCTCCGAGTACACTGCACAAAAAACAAATTGTGAACAGTGCACCCAGGTATAGATTCGATGTCTTGTTCATAGTTACTCATTTAAGCAGTTCGTCAATCGTAAAGGAAACATAATAAATTCCACCAATAGATGGTGAACCGTAGGCCGTGTAGATCTTATTGTTCAAAACATTACTTGCGCCGATTTTAATCATTGCCTTCGCATTGGGGATCTTTTTATTTATCTGCACATCAACCAATGAATAAGCTGTCACCGGGCCAGGCCTCATGCCATTGAATGGTCCGTACCACTGGAATGCATCCTGCCAATGCCAGGAAACATTGAATCCAAAGTTTTTGTAGACATCAGGATTGCCAATGGACAGATTCGTACTCCATTCCGGGGTATTGAAAGGAGCAACTTTTGTTGCATCAGCTTTGCCAAGTATAAAGGATGACCAGGTAACATTACCTCCGATTGTATAGCCCTTGTCGAGGTTATATGTCAGGCCCGTGGTTACTCCCTGTGCAGAAGCTTTATCTTCAGCATTTGTATACAACTGGAAATTTTGGACGCCGCCGTTAAGTATATCAGCAGCTGCAGCAGAATTAATAGCACCGTCTGCCATCACGGGATTCTGCGGACGAACCACCACCGCATTCAATATGAAATTTGTATAACGGCTATAATAATAGTTCACATCTACAAAAAGTCTCTGGCCTATCAGCGCCTTGTAACCAACTTCACAGGCATTTTGTTTTTCAGGACTTATATAAGGATAATTTGACTGTACCAGCAGATTTTTTGTTGCTTCGATTGCCTGTACAGGCGTCTTGCCTCCTGCAGCCATCATAGCGGCATAGGCACCACCGAACTGAGCAACAGAAGCTGAGGTAAATGAATTCTCATAAACATTCATATCGATGCTATTGTTGGGCACACCACCAAGAATAGTGATTGGTCCGGCATTCAGTTTGATGTATTGATCAATCGGCGTTGGGTTCCTGAACCCGGTTTGAATAGAAGCCCTCAGGTAATGATTTGGAGCAACGCTATACACACCGGAAAAACGTGGAGTAAAGCTTCCTTCAAAGTTTTCGTTTTTGTCATACCGCAGAGATAATGTCAACTTGAGCTTGTCATTCAACAGGCGTTTGGCTGCCTGAACAAAAGCGCCATATTCTTTAATGGTTATTTTTTGGTCCTTATCGTCTATCAATGTTCCATTGGTGTTCATGTCATAGTAACGGAAGCTTGCTCCTGCGAGGAGGTCAACAACCTTTATTGTTTCGAATTCATACTGACCATCTGCATGATAAAATTTATTATGACTGAATATCCCTGCTCCCTGCGTGCCGTATTGTTTTGAAATAACATCTTTGGCATCATTGAATCCCGGTGTATTTGGTAATAGTCTTCCCTGGTCAGCAAATGCCCTCGCCATTGTATGATCTGCGGCAGTAACACCACTTACGCCCCCATTATAGGCAGTTGAATATCTTGTGAACCAGGTATTGTCTGCAACATTCGGGGCAACCGTATTGCCATCAAGACCTTTCACCCAATAACGGTTAATAAATTGTCCAAGGGTCCTGGTATTATAACCATTATCACACCGTTCAGCTGAACTATAAATTCTTATGAAGGAATTATTATGTCTTAATTCCAGTCGGTGCGTTTGTAATACAAAGCCATTCACATTCATACGCGCGCTGCTGGTGAACCCTGCTAAAGCCTGTGCGCGGTTGTATTGATAAATAAGGCGGAGATTATTGTTTATTTTATAATGAAGCGAAGCGTTTGTTTTGAAACTATAGGTGTTATAGTTCATAAGGTCTTTCTCTTCATAGCCGGTTCTCGCAACAAGGCCGATACCGGGTAGCGTTCTTGACACTTCATCTCCATAAATGTTTAGTCCATCATAGCCAGGATTTTTGGGGCCACGGTTGGCAACCGGGGTGCCGGGACTAATGTCAGTATAGTTGTTTGCGTACCAGTCAAGACCATTGAAATAACCGATATTAATTTTAAAGGCAAACTTGTCATTGAAAGCCTTTGCATAGCGAACGGCAATATCATTTACTCCATGTGGATTAGCGAAATCTTCATCAATGTGATTTAAACCGGTTTTCAGATGGACGGATAAACCCTGGTATTTGAAGGGATCCTTTGTTTGAATACTCAACATACCATTAAATGCTGCAGGCCCATAAAGTGCAGATGCAGCGCCGGGGATAAGTTCCGCGCTTTCCACATCAATATCTGAAACCCCAAATAGATTACCCATTGGGAAGTTGAGTCCGGGAGGTTGATTATCGATGCCGTCAATGAGTTGCAAAAACCGGGCATTGGAAGTTCCGTTAAATCCACGGGTGTTAACGGTTTTCATTCCCAGGCCAACGGAATACATTTCCATTCCTTTAAGGCTTTGAAGCCCATCATAAAAGCTGAGCGAAGGAGTCTCCTTAACCGCCTGGTAGTTCATTTTTTCTATACTTACCGGCGATTGCAAAATGTTTTCCCGCACTCTTGATGCAGAAACCACTACTTCGTTAAGAGCTGATTTCTGATCAAGTGAAATATTCAGGGAAGTAGAATTAGATGTTATGACTAATTCTTTCTCAGCATAACTGGCGGATGAAATAAGAATTGTAAAAGGAAATTTAAGTTTTGAAATGTTTAGTGAAAAGAAACCTTTATCGTTTGAGATAGTACCGTTTGTTTTTCCTTTTACGGTAATACTCGCGCTACTCACTGGCTCGCGGGTGATACCATCAGTTACAGTGCCCGATAATTTGAGATCCTGGGTATAGGCACAAAAACAAAATGCAAGCGCGATAATGAGCGCAGATGCGTATTTCATATTTGAAAAGAGTTAAGAGTTAGTTGTTTGATTGAGGTTTATGAACTTTGAGGTGTTCATGAAATTCCAAACAGCCGGCGATACGAGGAAGATGCTCCTGTACCGGGATGATGGAATGGCTTAAGTTTCTAATGATCAGAAGTTGAGAGGGTCAGCTTTATGATCGAGGTGGCCTGCCATGTTTATCAATAAATGAATAAGTTAGTGAAGATGTGATAACGGGATAAGATTTGACAAGAGAACCCATTTCAGAAGTAATGGCATACCCGATATCCTGAATTTGATACTGATTAAAAACCTCAGCTTTCTTTATTTGTTGTTTGTCAGACTTGCTGTCAAGGTCATTAGCATCAGTGCCGAAATTGCTTTTAGCAAGCTGTAATTCATCTTTCTGTTTGTTGGGTAAACAAAGTAGATAAAGCGTATCACCGGCAATTTTTCTTTTTACATAGTTATGATGATTGCCATTGATGGTGATTTCGCCATCCAGTCTTTCGTAATCGCCCCAGGAACTTATATATGGAAGATTCAAAGGAATTCTTATCTCTACGAGTTCAGCATCTTTATAGCTATGTTGATCGATCTGTTTTGTGATTTGCATGGATGCCTGCTGACCCAGATACCTGAATAGGAATGTATATCCCGTAAGATTAAAAAGATGGACAATAAGCAGTGTTAGCGCGAGCAGTTTTTTCACGAAGCTTTGATTCGGCCTTAGATTCGATAAATATATAATTTATTTTCAATGCACCAACAAATTCGATTGAATGGCAAGGGTTTTTTAATAAAAACCTTCGACATCTTTTCCAAACATGATTATGGCCAGGAAATAACCAGTGGGGATCTGACTTTCGGTAAACAATCAGATCTTCAGGCGTTGTATCCTGGCTGCATTCAATATGGCAAGTAGTGCGACACCTACATCAGCAATTACAGCTTCCCATAAAGTTGCCACACCACCGGCTCCAAGGCCAAGTACAATTACTTTTACTGTCATTGCAAGCGTTATGTTTTGCCATACAATGTTCCTGGTAATCTTTCCGGCTTTTATTGCCGATATGATTTTGGATGGCTGGTCATTTTGAATCACGATGTCGGCTGTTTCTATAGAAGCATCGCTGCCCAGGCCTCCCATGGCAATGCCGGCATCAGCCAGGGCGATTACGGGTGCATCATTTATCCCATCACCCACAAATGCAATACGTCTGCCCTGGGTTTTCAACTGTTGAACTTTCGCCACCTTATCTTCCGGCAGCAGGTTGCCATAGGCTTCGTCTATGCCCAACGAGCGGGAAGCCTGCGATACAACGGATTCCTTATCTCCCGACAACATTACTGTTTTAATACCGAGCCCATGCATTTGTCGAATCGCGTCAACCGCATCCTCTTTCAATTCATCAGCTATCGTAATATAGCCCTCGTACTTTGAATTGATAGCCACCACCACAATTGATTCTACAATATCATCCAGCGACGATGGATAACTGATATTAAACTTGCTGAGTAGTTTCAGGTTGCCAGCCATGATAGATTGTCCGGCTAATCTTCCTTTTAGACCATGTCCCGAAATTTCTTCAACATCACTGACTGCGTGTCTGTTGATTGTTGCGGGCGAATGACCTGAAGCTAGCGGTTCTTCGGAAAACTTCACAATAGCTTTGGCCGTAGGATGTGTGGAATTTGATTCAAGTGCAGCCACCAGTGAAACAAATGTTGATTCAGGCATGGAAACAGCGACTACTTTTTGAACTTTAAAAACGCCCCTGGTCAAAGTCCCGGTTTTATCCATTACAACTGTGTCAATCCTGGCCATTACATCCAGGAAGTTTCCGCCTTTAAACAGAACTCCGTTCCTGGAAGCCAGGCCAATGCCGCCGAAATATCCCAATGGAATAGACACAACCAAAGCACAAGGACAACTTATTACAAGAAATACAAGAGCACGATAAAACCAGGTGCTGAACTGATAATCAGCTACAAAAAAATAAGGTAGAAGGCAAACTGCAAGCGCCAGGAAAAAGACGATGGGAGTATATACCCTGGCGAATTTTGAAATAAATAGTTGTGTCTGGGATTTCCTGGCGGTTGCATCCTGGACCATGGAAAGAATGGTACTCAGTTTGCTGTCTTTGAATAGCGCCGACACCCGAACCTGCACTACTGTATTCAGGTTGATCATTCCCGCATAAACTATTTCACCACTGTATTTTGTATCGGGCTTGCTTTCGCCGGTTAAAGCGGCAGTATCAAATGAACCCTGGGAAGAAACAAGAATGCCGTCCAGCGCAACTTTTTCGCCGGCCTTTATTTCTAAAATTTCGTCCAGCCTTATTTGTGCCGGGTCCACTGTTTCAGGCTGGCCGGATCTGATAACAGTTGCATGGTCGGGTCTTATTTCTAACAAAGATTTTATACTACGTTTAGCGCGGCTGACCGCGGAATCCTGGAACCATTCGCCTATCTGGTAGAACACCATGACTGCCACACCTTCTTCATATTCACCCAGTATAAAAGCCCCGATCGTAGCTACAGTCATCAAAACAAATTCATTAAAAAAATCTCCCCTGATCGATTTTCTGAATGCATGCATAAACACTTCTCTTCCGGCCAGTATATATGCAGAGAGATTTACAATAAAAAGATAAGGCTCTGCTAATACGAGGTTAAAGGCATACTTCATCACAAGCATTATAGCGAGGATCGTAAATGCCAGTATCAGATCCCAGTGCTTTTTCCAACCTGGCACCTCGCCGTCGCCATGGCTGTGGTCGTCATCGCCATGGTCACTGTGAGCATGGATATGGTCGTTATGGCTATCTGCACCATGATTTTGTTTAACATGAATATGCCCATCCTGGCGGTTATTGTCCAGGCCATGCTCATGATTGGGTTTCTGCTGAATTTTATTCATTAACTATTCCTTGATTCTATTAAAACAAAAAATTAGCTGATTCGTTTTCGAAAATCAAATAAGAGTCTGCATGATGGTTGCAGATCACAGTCTACGGGCCGTTTTGTGCGTGATTTTTGCAACCATGTTTTTAATTTAATTTGAAGAACTATACGCCGCACATTAATTTTGTTTGATTCTGACATTACTATTGAGGGATTTGATAATGACAAACCGGCCTTTCAGGAGCTGGTAATAACAGGCTGGCATTTGCTCGTTGATCTGATAAGCCTGGCCGATAATTAATTAGAGATGAAGCCTATATTTAAGTTGTTTGACTTTTCCCAAAAAATAAATTACAGAACTGAAATACTTTCCGGCCTTACAGTAGCCCTGGCCCTTATTCCTGAAGCCGTTGGGTTTGCTTTATTGGCGGGACTCTCGCCATTAACAGGTTTATATGCAGCTTTTACCATGGGGCTGATAACTGCGTTGATCGGCGGAAGACCAGGTATGATTTCAGGAGCTACAGGCGCTGTTGCAATTGTAATTGTTACACTAGCCAAAGAACAAGGCACGGAATACATATTCGCGGCGGTGATACTTGCTGGTATTATTCAAATTGTAGCAGGATTCTTTCGTTTGGGGAAGTTCATCCGGCTTGTACCACACCCGGTTATGTTTGGCTTTGTAAATGGATTAGCGCTCATTATTTTCCTTGCGCAACTTTCGCAATTCAAGGTAAAAGATGCCACCGGAGAATTACACTGGATGAAAGGTTCGCCTTTGTATATCATGTCAGGGCTCGTACTCTTATCGATGCTCGTGATCTGGGGATTGCCAAAACTAACAAAATCTTTTCCATCTTCATTAGCAGCTGTACTTCTGATCTCTGCTCTTGTGATAGGGTTTAATATCGATACAAGAACAGTTGGTGACATGGCAGCGATAAAAGGAACATTTCCACCATTCCATATTCCGGAGGTGCCTTTCAACATCGGGACATTGATTATTATTCTTCCGTATTCAGCTATTGTTGCCGGTGTGGGCCTTATAGAGAGTTTGCTTACCCTTACCCTGATCGATGAAATTACAGGCACCAGGGGGCGAAGTAATAAAGAAGCCATCGCGCAGGGCGCAGCCAATTTCATAACCGGATTTTTTTCCGGGATGGGAGGTTGCGCATTAATTGGTCAAAGTCTTATCAATATATCTGCAGGTGCGCGTGCACGTTTGTCATCTATCATAGCGGCCGTTATGTTGCTTGTTTTTGTGATGTTTGGTTCTTCTTTTATAAGTCGTATTCCGTTGGCAGCATTAACCGGCCTTATGATTATGGTTGCTATTGGAACCTTCGAGTGGGCAAGTTTCAAAATGATTGGAAAAATGCCAACGCATGATATCCTGGTTGGAACTCTTGTCACGATTATTGTTGTTGTATCTAATAATCTTGCGTTTGCTGTTTTGATTGGAGTTATCATTTCGGCATTGGTCTTTGCCTGGGAGAGCGCAAAAAGAATCAGTGCGAAAAAATATACCGACGAAAACCAGGTAAAACATTATGAATTATATGGACCATTATTTTTTGGATCAGTAACCGCTTTCAGACGGCTATTTGATGTAAGTGGTGATCCACCTGAAGTTGTTATTGACTTTAAGGACAGCAGGATAGCTGACATGAGTGGAATAGAGGCAATTAATAAATTAACCGAAAAATACAAGCATCAAAACAAAACACTTCATCTCCGGCATCTTAGTCCTGATAGTGTTACCTTACTAAATAACGCATCTTCCATTATCGAAGTCAATATTATCGAGGATCCTCAATACAAAGTGATGATTGATAAAATTTGAAAACAAAAAAAAGAACCAATGAAACAAATATTCCTTGCAACCAGCATTCTTTTTCTTATTGCATGTAATGATAAACCAGCCGACGCCACCACGGTTAAAGGGAATGATACAACAAGCCAGGATGTATCAGTAAAAGATGGAAGTGACGTAGCCTCCGGATTCGCACGCGGTACCAGGATATGTTATTCAAATTTCAGGAACAGGGATACCGTTTTGTTGAGTTTCACCCGCAGTGATACAGCGATAAGCGGTGAACTTACATACCAGTTTTTTCAAAAGGATCGCAACACGGGAATCATTAACGGAACAGTAAAAGGGGATACAATCATAGCTGATTATAAATTCAATTCGGAGGGAACCACCTCTGTGAGACAGGTTGTTTTTCTCAAACGTGGCGATGAACTGCTTGAAGGTTTTGGCGATGTGGAAGAAAATAACGGGAAAATGGTATTTAGAAATGTTTCATCCCTGGTTTTCGACAGTAGCATGGTATTCAGCTTAACCGATTGTGCTAAAATACCAGCCATAAAATAAAATAAATTATGAAGCACTTGTTATGAAGCTCCAGTTATAAAGCTCCTGCTTCTACGAGTGTTTCATCAATTTTGTCTTCTTTCATTGTGGCGAT